>NZ_JAWDJH010000014.1:0-610 GCF_032465635.1 Enterococcus sp. 2STP | reverse complement strand
GCTTCTTTTACCTATGAAATATTTTCACGTGTTAAAGTATTCCTCGTTGAACACAACAAATAAAACTTTTTAACGAATAAAGGAGATTTTTCATGACATCACTTAAAACTTTACTTTTTGGAACAACTTTGGCTGCCGGTGCTGCATTCTTCATGGGAACGACTGCTCATGCGGACGAAGCTTATACCGTTCAATCAGGTGATACTCTATCAACGATTTCTCAAAAATACGTTGGTGACAACTCCTTGATCAATGCCATTGCAGAATCAAATTCAATTTCTGACATTAACCTGATCTACTCAGGACAACAATTAACGATTCCAACAGAAGGCTCTGCACAAGCAGCTGCTGAACCTCAAGCAACCGTTCAAAAAGCTCCCGTCCAAGCTGAACAACCTGTTGTACAAGAAACGGTTCAAACAGAAACACAAGCAGCCCCTGTTGCTGAAACACAATCTGCTCCTGCTGCAACAGAAACAACAACAACGGCAACAAGCACGAATGCTGCAAAAGAATGGATCGCACAAAAAGAATCAAGCGGTTCTTACACAGCAACGAACGGACGTTACATCGGACGTTACCAATTAGATTCTTCTTACTTGAATGGTGA
>NZ_JAWDJH010000013.1:0-275130 GCF_032465635.1 Enterococcus sp. 2STP | reverse complement strand
TAACACCACAGTGTGGTGGCGATAGCGAGAAGGATACACCTGTAACCATGCCGAACACAGAAGTTAAGCTTCTTAGCGCCGATTGTAGTGAGGGGTTGCCCCTTGTGAGAGTAGGACGTCGCCACGCAAAGGTAAAAAGATGAACTAGAAATAGTTCATCTTTTTTTTGTTTAAATCTTTTACTAAATTGAACTAATAGAGTCTTCTATGAATATCGAAGTTAGTTTTCACCTACTTCGTTTTTTTATAGTTGGTTATTATAAAATAACGATATAATTGATTTTGATACAATACACGTTTATTTATAAATCAAAAATATAGAGAACAGTATACAAATGTCCGTTCCTATTCTTAAAATGATTCTTATACTTACTTAAATTAGGTATAATTAGTATATGTTTTGTGAGAAATTTAGACTTATAATCAGCAGTGAATGTATAATTAACGTATAGGAGACATGGATGAAATGAAACTAATTGGTATAGATTTAGACGGTACTCTTTTGAATTCTGACCAGAGCATTAGTCAAAAAAATGCAAGAACAATGCAACATTTACCTAAAGACTGTTTTCCATTCATTTGTTCTGGAAGAGAAGTAGAAGACATTAATAATATTCTCAAAAAATCTGGTTTAATGGTTCCAGCAGTAGGATTAAATGGTTCTGTTGGATTTGATGGAGAAAAAAAGATATTTGAGTCTTTTTTCGATAAAAAGGATGTAAAAAAAATTGATTCTGTCATATCGAAATTTCCAACTAAAATATATACGAATCTCGGAAGTTATGAATCGCAGAACTATAAAAATAAAATGAAAAAAATCTTTCACGAGGTAGGTAGTGAATTTTCTGTCAAGGAGTTGAACTATGAGCTTGAGTATGAAAAATCTATTTGTTCTATTCCTTATAATAATATTGAGGAAATTATAGAAAAGGATGATATCAGCATTTACAAATTTTTTATTTTTATTCCCAATCGTCAATTGAAAGCGAATATATTTAACCGTTTGAAAAAGATGCTAAATGTGACTGTTACTGAATCAGCACCTGTAAACATTGAAATCGTGCCTCAAAATGTATCGAAAGGCACGGTGTTTGATCGTTTGGAATCAATCTACAATTTAAAAAAACCTTTGAGAATCGCGATCGGGGATAGTTTAAATGACTTATCTATGTTTGAGAGTGCAGATATTAGTTTTGCAATGGGAAATAGTCATCAAGAGATCATGAAAAAAGCTGATTATATTACCGTTTCAAACGATAAAGGCGGAGTATCTCAAGCTTTTGAAAGAATTCTTACCATATAAACTAATTTAGGGAGTATAGAATATAAATATTTAGGATTGTGACAAAAATCATGTCACAATCTTTTTTCGAATAAACTCATTTTTTGAAGCCAGCCATTTATCGTAATTTCTTTGCATAATACGAACAAATTTTCGGTTATTGATGAAAAAAAACATTGAAAATGGTATGATAAAAGAAAAAGAGGAGGGAATTTTTAATGGTGAAATTTATCCATGCGGCAGATTTACATATGGATCGGTCATTTGAAGGACTGACAACTCTAGATAAAACTGTACAGGAAAAACTATTGAAGACGAATCTGACCGTTTTATCAAATATCATTGAACAGGCAATAATAAATAACGTTGATTTTGTTTTACTTGCAGGAGATAATTTTCATCAAAATCGTCCTTCATTAAAAATACAGAAACATTTTTCAGAACAGATGAAACGGTTAGAAAAAAACCATATACCTGTATTTATAATATTCGGAAATCATGATTTCTATCAAAAAGAGCGGTATTGGTTCTCCTTTCCTAAAAATGTCCATTTATTTACATCCGAAACGGTAGAGACAAAAAAAATAACGATAAAAAGTGGCGAAACTGTCTCTCTCAGTGGATTCAGTTATCGACAACCATGGATTCAAAAAGACAAAGTGATGGAATTTCCTTCTAGAGAACTCACAGATTACCATATTGGTTTGTATCATGGGGAACCTGGTACCTCGCAAAAAGGGAACTATGCCCCTTTCCAACCTTCAAAAATGCAAGAAAAAGGATACGATTATTGGGCTTTGGGGCATATCCATGTGCCAACAGTTTTAAATGAAAAGCAAACCATCGTTTATCCAGGTGCGCCTCAAGGACACACTAAAAAAGAACAAACTTCTACGTCCATTCTACTTGTTGAATTAAGTAAAGGAAGTTGTCAAATACATCCGATTAAAGTAGCAGAGGTCTATTGGAAGACAAAGGAAATATCATTGAGGCAAGCGAAAACGACAAAAGAGGTCATTGTCCATATTCGTCAGCAACTTTCAAAAGTAGAAGATGGGTTTAGTTTAATTGAGATAAAATTAAAAGATTATGACCATCTCAATACAGATGTTCTAGAGAGAATACAATCAGGAGAGTTATTAGATTATCTGTTAGAGGAATTTTCAGATAGGATAAGGGATTTATTTATGTGGCGTATTTCTCTCATGGAGGATACTTTTTATGCGAAGATTCCACTTGCTGCTTCTGCTAAATTGATGGAACAGCTATTTCAATACTATCAGACACCTCAAGATTTCCAACAAATTTTAAATGAAGTATATAGTCACCAAGAAGCGGCTAAAATATTGAGCGAACTGCCGGAATATCAAGAAGAAACACTTGAAAAAGCCAAGCAGCTACTTAATCAAGATTTTTTATTTGAGGAGGATCAGGAATGAAGATTTTAAGGATCGAGATTGCTGCTTTTGGAAAATGGCGTCAAAAAAGTTTTGATTTTTATTCAGGCAATCAGCTGATCTATGGGGGAAACGAAGCAGGAAAATCAACGATTTATCAATTTATCCAAGCCATCTTATTTGGATTCCCTTCAAAAGGCCGTAAAAAAAAGGATTATACACCAAAAGACGGCTCAGCCTATGGCGGCAAAATATGGCTTATACATCCTGTATACGGTGAGTTTGCTGTCGAGCGCTATAAACAGCAAAATCGTGGAAAATCGAAGGTATGGCTGGGGAACCAAGTTGGAAGTGATGAATTACTAGAAAAACTGATTGCACCTTTGACGAAAGAGTTATTCCAGCAGGTATTTACTTTCCAGCAAGAACAGTTGATGGAACTAGATCACTTGAGAGAAAAAGAGCTACATGATGCACTGATTTCTTTAGGGATTACGGGCAGTTCTCAAGTATTCCAAAAAAGACAAGAATATTATCAGAAAGCACAACAGTTATTCAAGAAAAAAGGCCAAAAACTGCTGATCAATCAAAAATTAAATGAATGGAAAGAGCTTCAAGAAAAAATCCATCTAAAACAAGAACAGGAAGCTTATTTTGGCAAGTTGATCCAACAAGAACAGGAATACGAGTCGCAACAGCAACAGTTACTGGAACAACTACATGAGGCGAATAAACAATTTGCACTAGCCAGACAGCAAGAACTCAATTTTTCTTTATATGAAGAATGGCAATCCCTCAAAAAAAACATCGCCACAGGTCTTCCTGATGAACAACTTCTTCTTGATCTGGAGTCTTTTTCCAAACGGTATCAGCAAACAAATGAGCGTTTAGAAGAATTAGAAGCAACTCTGGAAAAGCATAGCGGGATGGATCAGCAGTCAGCTAGATATTATTTTTATTTAGAGCAGGAGCAAGAACTAAAAGACCTCCAACAACTCCAATTTACAACGGAACAATTAAGCGAAGAATGGCAAAGACTTCAAATAGAGACTAGAGAAACAAATTCAGAATTGAAGATTTTGGAACAAAGATGGCAGTGGCAGAAAAATCCGTTACCGGAAGAATTTTTATATGAAGAAGAGTGGAAGAATCTTCTGGCTGAAGAAAGAAGGATTGCTGATCTAGAAAGCCAGATTTCTGTGCGTCTCCAGATAGCTAAAGAACAGCAAAAAATGATCGAAGCAGAAGTGAATGAGTTGGAAGAGACTTATCCAGCATTATTACAAAATCAGTCAGAGATAGCACCAACTCCTTCATCTAAACCCTATATGCTAATTGCTGGCGGAGCAATAATCATTGCAGGCATACTTGTACCAATGCCCTTAAAAGTGATCTTTTTATTGATTGGTGCAGGCATGGTGGGCTATTTCTTTTACAAACAGCAACCAAAGGTCAAACCTAAAAATGATTTCTCAGAAATAAAAGGAATGTGGCAAGAAAAACTAGGTCAGCTTGATTTAGCTTTAGCCCAATTAGCAGAAGCAGAAGAAAAACAAAAGAGAATCGAAGAAGAAAAACAGATTCTTCAGCAAGAAGTATATCGTTTTGCTGATCATCGGCACTTAGGAAAGATGGATACACTCAAACTCATGAAAGAATATGGGCAAGAAGTCATAGATTATCAGAAATTGTATGGCGTATTTGTGCGGAAACATAAAAGAGAGCAGGAAATCCAAGAAAAACTACAACAGATCGATCAGAAATTTGAGTTTGTTAAAGAATGGCTACCCATACAAGATAAGACGATCTCAGAAAAAATGGCTATGCTTTCCCGTTTTATCCAAGAAATGGAACAGATGAAATTTGCCAGAAGCTATCAGCAAAATACTTTATTGAAGCAAGAAATCAATCAATTGAAAAAGAAACAAAAAGTATGGATACAAGAATACAGCGAACAATTGAGCCAAGCTGGATTATCTTATCCTTCGGAAGTACCTGTCTTTTTACAAAAAGCCAAACAAGCCGAACAGCAGATGAAAAGGTACAATGAACTGTCAGAAATGCTTCGTCCACTGTTTCCTGAAGAACTGACGAAAGAAAAATTATCTGTAAGACTGCGGCAATTGAAAGAAAAACAAGGCCAACTACAGCAAGAAGAAAAAGAAGCAAGTGAAAATCGGCAACGACTCCAACTTCAAGTAGAAGAGCTGCAAAGAGACGGCACATTGGACGAACTCTATCAACAAGCTAGCCGACAAAAAGCAAAATTGCAGGAATTGCTGGAGGAATGGGGCGCATTTGAAATCGCAGGGACATTCTTAGGCGATCTTTCAACAGAGATGAGTGAGAGACAATTACCTCAGTTGTTAAAAGCAGCGGGTGATTATTTAGGTATTTTAACAAAAGGAAATTATCAGAAGATATTACTGAAAAACGATACACTGACTTTAACAGACGGATATACAGACTTTCCAATCTATGAGTTGTCTACAGGTACGAAAGATCAGCTGATTATGGCGATGAGGTTTGCTTACCTCTCGTTAGAAGCCAATCGTTCGATATGCCCGATCATCATAGATGATGGCTGGCTTCATTATGATCATCAGCGAAAGTATCAATTAGCTGAACTTTTAGCTAAATTTGGAGAAAAGTATCAAATAATTTGTTTTTCTTCTGATAAAGAAATGGTAAGCTATTACCATGAGATGAACCAAACCGTAAAACAATTAGAAGGAGCAAATAATGAAAAAAATTCGTGATTTAGTAATCGATGAGCAGTTTGAGCAATTTGTCCTGATCAAAAGTGCAGATGTAAGAATCGCTAAAAACGGAAAAAAATTTATTGCTTTTACTTTCCAAGATACTTCAGGTACCATCGATGGCAAGTACTGGGATGCTTCGGAAGAGGAAATCAATAAATTTACAGCCGGCACAGTCGTTTTTCTAAACGGTAAAAGAGAGGTTTATCAAGGGAACCCGCAAGTAAAGATTCTTCACATGCGTTTAACAAGGATGGATGAGCCAGGGGAACCTAGTTTATACATGGAAAGAGCCCCTTTGAAGAAAGAAGAAATGGAAGAAGAAATCAATCAATTATTATTTGAAATCACAAATGCACATTGGAATCGGATCGTTCGCTATCTACTCAATAAATACCAAAAACAATTTTTTGAGTTTCCGGCAGCCAAAAGAAACCATCATGCATTTGCCAGTGGATTAGCTTATCATACTTTGACAATGCTTCACTTAGGAAAATCAATTGCGGATGAATATCCTGAGTTGAATCGCCCATTATTATATGCGGGTATCATTTTGCATGATTTAGGAAAGGTGATCGAACTTTCCGGTCCTATTTCGACAGAATATACGCTTGCAGGGAATTTAATCGGTCATTTGGTATTGATTGACGAAGAAATAACTAAAGCCTGTCTTGCGCTGAAAATCAGCGAAGCTGACGAAGACGTTCTCGTATTACGACATATGGTTTTAGCACATCACGGCCTATTAGAATATGGTTCACCTGTACGTCCAAGAATAATGGAAGCAGAAATATTACATCAAATCGACAATATTGATGCTTCCATGCAGATGATGTTGACTTCGATTCGTCAAACAGAACCAGGAAAATACACAGATCGGATTTTCGGTATGGACAACCGAAGTTTCTATGTACCAAAAGATTTATAGCAAAAATTTATTTTTTTCATTCAAAACAAAAAAGCGAGACATAAGTCTTCGCTTTTTTTGTTTTCTTTTATTTTGATGAATCAGTTGTTTCTTCAGTTGAAGATTCTTTTGTTGAATCAGTTGATTTTGTGTCAGAGCTCTTTGTTGAAGATGTGGCTTCACTTGAGTCTTTCGTACTTGATGAAGTTGTTGTGAATGCACTCAACACATTTTCAAAGGCATCATCTTTGATTTTTACATTTGCATCTTTTAATTCTTCACCGATTACTTTAGTCGTGAATGTATTATCACTTAATTTTGTTTCAGTAGCGATTTCTTTTAATTGATCTTTGTATTTATCCATGTCGTTACCTTTATTTTGGTTTTTCACCATTTTGACAACATAGTATTCTGTTGCATAAGAAGTAGTATTTGTTGCAGTAATAACGTCAGAGACTTCGCCGTCTTTCAATTTGAAAGCTGCTTCTTTTACTTCTGCAGGAATGGTTGTTGTCGTCGAGTCGAATTTGACTTTACCGCCATCTTCTTTTGTCTCTGAATCAGTCGATTTGTCTTTGGCTAATTTAGAGAAATCATCCCCATCGTCCGCTGATTTTTTTACATCTTTGGCTTCATCTTCACTTGATAATTTGATGATTTGTGCTTCTACTTCTGGATGGAAAGATTCCCAAGCAGTTTTCAAATCATCATCTGTAATATCTACATGAGCCTTCAAACCAGCTTCAAAAGCTAGATTATTACGGATATATTCTTTATAAGAATCTTTCGTATACCCAGCAGTTTCTAATTGTGATTCAAAAGTATCACCTAAAGATTTCGCTTGTTTGTCGTATTCTGCATCCACTTGTTTATCTGTTACTTTATCGCCGTATTTGTTATTGAATACTTTATAGATGATCATCCGTTGTACTAATGATTGGTTCGATGATTCGAGCTTTGCTTCATCGTAGAAATCAGATACAGTGATCGTTCCGCCTTTCATCGTTGCGATATCTTTATTGGTATCGCCTGAACAAGCCGCTAGAGTTAAAACAGCCAACGCACTAGTAGCTGCCAAAATAATTGATTTTTTTTTCATTAATGTTTGCACTCCTGTAATTAGTTATTATTTTTTATATATTAACTATACCATATCCCATGCCCTTTAAAAGCGTTCTCGTGATAGTTTCAAACAAAATTCAAAATTTCATCACATTCCTTGGAAATGTGCAATTATTCCTCTATTAGACAGTCGTATCTGTTGAGAAAATGATCATTATTGCATTTGATCAGGATACTCAGGCAGATCAGCTGTTAGTTTTTCTACTTGTTCATTGATTTGGGCGATACGTGGTTCGGCCTGGAATTTAAAATCTTCGATATCTTTGTTGATGGCTTCTTGGAAAGCGGGAATCACAGATTCAGCTGTTTCTTTTGTCTCGATCAATGCGCTTTTAAAATGATCCAAGCTGTTATTTAAATCGTTTGTCAGAGTGGTTGCTTCTTCCAGTTCTTCAATCAGTTTTTTTCTTGTTTCGTTCCCACTCCTAGGTGCAAATAACAGACCTCCGACAGTTCCAGCAGCAGCTCCGAATAACAGTCCTTTGAAAAAGTTTTTAATCATCGCTGTGCACCTGCTTTACGATTGTTTCTTGAATAGCTTTTAGTTCTTCTGGTCCATAACTGTCTTGATGGTTGCCAAAGTGGATAGAAAAATCGTCCTCTTTGCTATAGCGAGGAACTAAATGGATATGTGAATGAAAAACAGATTGATAAGCTAATTCACGGTTGTTATTCAAGATATTAAGACCTTTCATTTCTGGAAAAGCTTTTTCTAATGCTTGAGCAATCTTAGGCACACGTGAAAAAACTTCTCCTGCAAGTTCAGGATCATATTCAAAAATATCTGCTACATGACGTTTAGGGACAACTAACGTGTGTCCTTTCGTTGCTTGAGAAATGTCTAAAAAAGCATAGACTTTGTCGTCTTCATAAATTTTATAGCTTGGGATTTCTTGATTGATGATTTTGCAAAAAATACAGTTTTCCATAAAAAACATCCTTTCCATAAAGAATAAATACTTCAGCTTAACTTTACCATAAGTTAAAGCCATTGTAAGGAAAAAAACAAAATACCGTCATTTTCTTCATGGTATAATAAATAAAAATAAATGGCGGAGGAAAAAGAATGAGTTTAATTATCGATCATGTCACAGGAGGGTATGGCCATCTCCCTGTGTTAAAAGACATCAGTTTCAACGTACAGCCTGGAGAGATAGTAGGATTGATCGGGCTGAACGGAGCAGGGAAAAGTACAACCATCAAGCACATTATCGGTCTGTTGGAAGCTACAAAGGGAACGATAGAAATCAATCATCTATCTTTAAAGAAAAATACGGAAGAATATCGTAAACAAATTGGGTATATTCCAGAGACGCCTTCTTTATATGAAGAATTGACTTTGAGGGAACATATCGAAGTCACTGCGATGGCCTATGATATACCTATGGACACAGCAATGAAAAGAGCTGAAAAGCTACTGGAGACTTTCCGTTTGTCTAATCGCCTTGACTGGTTTCCGGCTAATTTTTCAAAAGGGATGAAGCAGAAAGTGATGATCTTATGCGCCTTTTTGATCGAGCCTTCTTTATATATCATTGATGAACCATTCTTAGGATTGGACCCACTAGCTATCAATGCGCTGCTTGAATTGATGGTAGAGATGAAAAAAGAAGGAGCCGGTATTTTGATGTCTACGCATATTTTAGCTACTGCAGAAAAATACTGTGATCGTTTTGTGGTCTTACATAACGGAGAGATACGAGCAGATGGGACCCTTGAGATGTTGAGAAAAGAATTTCATCTGCCGGATTCTTCTTTGGACGAAATCTATATCGCTTTAACAAAGGAGCAGGCACATGAGTAGTTTTTTTCAAAAACGTTTAGCAAGGCATCAAAATAAAATGATGAAATATATGCGCTATGTGTTGAACGATCATTTTGTTTTAGTTTGTCTTTTCTTAATTGGTGGCGTGGGATTGTACTATTCTAGCTGGTTGAAAACCTTGCATCCGCCTTTTGCACTTGGGGGAATGATAATCTCTGTATTTTGGATGCTCTGTTTATTTGTAGGCAAGATGGCTACTTTTGCGGAGGCAGCAGATATTGTTTTTTTACTTCCGAAAGAAAAAGAAATGCAGACCTATTTGGAACGAGCTTTTCGCTATTCTTGCATTTTTCCGATGATCCTTTTGATATTGGCATGCGGATTTGCTATGCCATTAGTGGTGGTTAGTACTCAGCAAGTCTTTTCGATGTTTTTCGTCTATCTGATCATATTATGGAGTTTGAAATTCAGTCATCTGCAAATTAAGCGAGCAGAATTGTTTCGGCTAGATCAACAGGTCATTCGTTATTGGAAAACAGGTTGGTTACTTTCTTCTATGCTCATTTTGCTTCTTTCATTTTATTGGCTGGTCTGGGCAGGGGTAGCAGGTGCATTGGTACAGGCAAGTCTATATTACTGGTTTTTGTGGAAGCAACAGGAAAAAGGATTGGATTGGGAGAAAATGGTGCACGCAGAAGAACAAAGGTTGCATCAAATCTATCAATTTATTAATTTATTCACCGATGTTCCTGAAATTACGGCAAAGGTAAAAAGAAGACGCTACTTGGATCCTCTATTGACTCATATTAAGAGAGAATCAAAAAACACTTATCTTTACTTGTTTGCAAGAAGATTGGCAAGAGGTTCTGATTTTAGTGGTCTTTATTTCCGGTTAGTAATTATAGGTGGGCTATTGATTTTCGGAGTGATCGACTTTTATTTTAGTCTGATAATCGGTTCTTTATTTTTATATTTGATCGGGTTCCAATTGTTGCCTTTAGCGAGCCAGTTCCGCTATATGGTGCTCGTTCAGCTTTATCCGATCCATGAGAATCAGAAGAAGCAGGCGATCCAGTATCTGCTCACATGGGTATTAGTTATCGCATCGGTTATCTTTGGGTTGATTGCTGCAGTCGTATTGGATGGTCAGCAGCGATGGGTTCCGCTAGCGGCTTATTTGATTGTTACGGGTCTCTTTGTTAAACTATATGTACCAACTCGTTTGAAGAAGATGTCAGACTGAAAACAAAGCTGTGTAGGATAAAAATGAACTGAAAAATAGAGCGTTGACAGTAAGAATGCTGTTCGTTCTATTTTTTTTTTGAGAAAAGTCGGTTTTTTGAATGGCAAATAAATGAAAAAGAACGTATATGTGCTTGACGTGTAGTGATCAGGCGACTAGAATAATAAGTACTGCAAAACAAAGAGTAAGAGGACGGGAGAATGCATGATGGAGTTTCAGTTAGACCAAGAGTGGCGGTTACGTCCCATCAAAGGCGATACAGGAAAAACATACATAGGCATGCGTGATGAAGACAAAGTCTTTATTAAACGAAACACGACTCCGATGTTGGCTGCTCTTTCAAGGGAAGGAATTACACCAAAACTTGTTTGGACAAAACGAACGGGGAATGGCGATACCTTGACAGCACAAGAATGGCTAGAAGGCCGCTTGCTAACTCCTAATGAGATTGGTCAAAGAAATGACGTAATTGATGTTTTGTACCATTTACATCATTCAAATTCTCTTAAAACCATGCTGACCCGTATCGGCGGACGTGTTATGACGCCGGAGAAGATGTTGCAAAAATATGAAAAAGAATTACCAGAAGAACTCCAGAAAAATCAATTTCTGCAAATCGTCCATCGATTTCTTCGTGAGCAGATCCCGCCGATAGATAAGGAAAATCTATCAGTAGTGCATGGAGATGTAAATCATCGAAATTGGTTAGTATGTAAAAATTATTTATATCTCGTGGATTGGGATTCAATCATGTTTGCAGACCCTGCGGTAGATATTGCAACGATTTTAGGAAATTATGTGCCTCTATCCAGTTGGAATCAATGGCTGATCAGTTATGGCATACGTCCGACTGACGAAATGCTTGAAAAGTTTCACTGGTATGCGGCCATGAATTTGCTCCAAGAAATCACTAGATACTGCAAACGTGAAGATCATCGACGAATGAACGAAGAAATTTTACAATTAAAACGAATTTTCAGTGGCTGAGGTTTGGCCCAAACTCTGCGGAGATTTGGCCAGACCTTTTTAATTAGAGAAAGGAATGGAGATAAATAATGCGTGTCCGAAATCGTCCGGGAGCAGCGGAAATGTTAGCGGCTCACCCGAATTTTGTAATTAGTGATCCAACATTGTGGAAGGGAAAATGGAATGAATTGTTTGGAAACGATCATCCAATCCACATTGAGATTGGAATGGGGAAAGGCCAGTTCATTACTGGAATGGCAAAAGCCCATCCTGAAATCAATTATATTGGAGTAGAAATGCAAGTAAGTGTTGTTTCTATAGCATTAGACAAGTTGATCGAACAACCGCTTCCTAACCTGAAGCTTCTGCATGTGGATGGATCAGCATTGACAGAATATTTCGCTGACAGCGAAGTAGATCAGATCTATCTGAATTTTTCTGATCCATGGCCGAAAAAACGACATGAAAAACGGCGCTTGACATACAAAACTTTTCTTGCTGTAGATGAACAGATCCTCCGCCCAAATGGAGAAATCCACTTCAAAACAGATAATCAAGGATTGTTTGAGTATTCGCTGGCAAGTTTTTCTCAATATGGCATGATCCTCAAACAGGTATGGTTGGATTTGCATCAAAGTCAATTTGAAGGCAATATTATGACGGAGTATGAAGAAAAATTTTCTTCGAAAGGTCAACGTATTTATCGAGTAGAAGCTCGATTTCAAGATAAGACCAAAAAGAAAAGTCTGTGAATGAACTTTTTACTTTCATAAAAATATAAATCAAATCCCAGAAAACACATTACATCTGTCATGTGCATTTTCTGGGACTTTTTTGATTTAAGATATACCTATTTCCTCGGTTTTCAACAAGGTGGAATCAATTGGAATCGAGAGAATGAAAATAATCCTTTGTCGGTGATCTTCAATTCGGGTATGACAGATAAGGTTAAGAAAGAAAGTGTCAAAAAAGGATCAAAGGTTTTAGCTGCCCCTAGTTGATGTGTTTCAGCTATTAATTCATTCAGCTGTTCATTGACGACCAAAAAAGGTTCCTGTGTCATGATGCCGCCTATCGGTAGAGGAAGACAAGCTATTTCCTTCTGTTTGTTGACAACAGTCATCCCGCCACCTTTTTGAATCAAAAGATTAGCAGCATACAGCATATCCTCATCATTTGTCCCCACGACAACTAGATTATGAGAGTCATGAGCAATCGTTGTCGCTATCGCCCCTTGTTTCAGCTGAAATCCTTTTACGATGCCTAACCCAATATTTCCGGTTTGATGGTGACGCTCGATCACCGCAATCTTTAATTGGTCTTTTTCGATTGAAGGAATGAATCGTTCGCCTTGTCGGTCCACTTTTTCTACCAAATCGTTCGTGACGAGACTATTCGGGATAATTTCGATCACATGGGCTTGTGAAGAAGGGAGAAGCAGCTCTAACGAACGAGGATGCAATGGTTGAGCATTTAGGTTTGGTAGACAGCATGTATATGGATTTGAATGATCAGCAAATAAATGGTCTTCGAGTTGACCAGATTGGACGACCAATGTTCCCTTATAGAAAACTTCATGAATTGGCAGCTTGGTAAGATCGTCTGTTAAGAAGAAATCAGCTTGATACCCAGGAGCAATCGCACCTAGTGTTTTCAAATCAAAACATTCTGCTGCATTCAATGTTGCCATCTGGATTGCCTGTAACGGATCAATTCCCATTGAAATAGCTTGACGGACGATATGGTCAATTGATCCTTCTTTAACTAAATCATTGATGAGTTTATCATCGGTGACAAAGAAGCATCTTCTTGAATTATCAGGCGTGATCGCCGGTAGTAGCGAGGCCAGATCTTTTGCAACGGTCCCTTCTCGAACCATTAAATACATACCAAGATCCAAACGTTCTTTAGCCTCTTTTGCAGTTGTAGCTTCATGATCCGTCCGAATACCTGCTGCGGGATAAACATTTAATTCTTCCATGCCGATACCAGCTGCATGTCCGTCAATCTTTTTCTTATGCTGGTGCATCAACTGGATCTTTTCTAGGATATCTGCTTCATTATTTGCTACTGCTTGATAGTTCATGACTTCAGCTAAACCTAAAACTTCGGGATTTTGTAAAAAAGGTGCCAGATTTTTGGCATTTAGATTTGCACCATTTGTCTCAAATGGGGTGACAGGTACACAAGAAGGGAGCATAAAGAAAATATTCATAAGCGTTTGTCTTGCGTCTTCTATCATAAATTGAAGACCAGTACTCCCAGCGATGTTTCCTATTTCGTGGGGGTCTGTTACTACAGTAGTGACTCCATGAAGCAAGGATACTTTTGAAAATTCACTTGGTGATAAAAGTGAACTTTCAATATGCACATGGCCATCAATGAATCCTGGTACTAGATATTGCCCCTCAGCATTATGTACGCTTTTTCCTTCGTATTCACCAATCCCTACGATCATTCCTTCGTAAATCGCTACATCTTTTTCCATGATCTCTTTCGTAAAGACATTGACGATCTTAGCCTGTTTGATCACTAGATCAGCGGGCTTTTTTTTACTTGCTACTTCGATGTATTTCTTTAATGTTGATTCCAATGGAATGCCTCCCAAGATAAATTTTTATAAGTATAACATAAATTCGTTTTTTGCCAATGTTTTTTAATAAATTCATTTTATTTGAAACAAAAAGTTCAAAAAGACGTATGTTTTTTGTGGAGGGGAGAATAATGGAAATAAAACGATTATCCGATCAAATGATAAGTGAAAGTTTCGCCAAACATGCCCAAGACGTATATGTCTTGCCAGCTTCAGAAGTATTTTACATCTATTTTCGCTATGGAAAAAAACGAACATTCTGGAAGGAAGTATCTTCGGCAGATGGCCAGCAATTGATTTCAAGATTTAAGTATTTGGGACAAATGGATATCGGAGAAAAAAGAAAAGCTCAATTAGGTGCATTGACCTATTCTTTAGAAAAACAGAAGGTTCGGTTACGACTGTCTTCTGTAGGAGATTACCTTCAACGAGAAAGCTTAGTGATTCGGCTATTATACGGTATTTCTGAAACACCTCATCGTTGCTTTAGTTCTCGAGATTTTGCAACTATTTTGCAGAAAACCGCTAGACGTGGATTATATCTATTCAGCGGACCAGTCGGGTCAGGCAAGACGTCATTGATGTATCGGTTGGCTTTGAAAGAAAAACGGCAAGTAATCACGATCGAAGATCCTGTAGAGATCGAAGAACCATTCTTTCTGCAATTGCAGATCAATCCCAAAATAGCACAGACTTATGACACACTTTTGAAGCTCGCATTACGGCATCGCCCTGATTTGTTGATCATTGGCGAGATAAGAGATGAATCAACTGCACATGCTGCGGTAAGAGCTGCACTAACGGGACATCGGGTATTCGCAACCGTACATGCACGCAATCTTGAAGGTACATTGATCAGAATCCATGAACTAACAAAGAAAAAAGAAGAGCTATCTGAATGCTTAGCTGGAGTCATTTATCAAGAACTTTTGGAAGATGCCGATCACCATCCTTCTGTCTTGTGGAGTTATCAATTTATGGAGGAAGAACCAGTAAAAAAATCATGGGAGGAAAGCTATGAAGAAGCTCAGAAAAAAACTTGGCAGTCAGAACTATTCTAAAGGACTGACAAGAAGCCAGCAAAACCAGTTTGCACAAACCATGGGAGAACTGCTTTTAACTGGTTTTAGTTTGCAAGAATCCCTTTATTTATTGCTCACGATCCGTTCGTTCCAGCCTGCTATTTTGACAAATATCCAACATCAGCTAAAGGAAGGACAACCGTTTAGTGAAGTACTTTCGCAAACAGGGTATGGAGCAGAACAACTGGTACAGATCGAATTAGCTGAACTTCACGGGAATCTGCCGGCAACTTTGTTGGAAATTGCCAAGCAGCTTCGTCTGGTCGAAGGATTTCGCAATGATTTGAAAAAGCTGCTTGCCTATCCGATGCTATTGCTCACCTTTTTGCTAGGTATCTTATTTAGTATGCGTTTGCTCGTTTTACCTCAGCTTATTGGTTCAGGGATGGTTATGGAAGAGCATTGGGGGATTCAGCTGATACAAGTCTTTCACTGGTACGTTCTACTATTTATCCTCGTGGTTGCTTTATTGACTTTTCTAGTAAGGTATCGGCTGATGAAATTGTCTCCTATTGATCGGAGTGAATGGATCAGCAGACAATTGGTGATTGGGCCGATATATTCCTTGTATCAATCTGCTTATTTGTCGTTAGAGATTGGCAAACTTTTTCATGAAGGTTTCGAATTAAGGCAAATCATCGTTTGCTTGAAGGAGACGAAACAAGAAAGTCTCCTTCAACACCTTGCTTCCAAGATGATACAAGGATTGGAGGCCGGTATACCATTAGCTGATCAGTTCCAGAATTACCGTTTTCTATCTGAAGAATTCAGCAAGATTATTTTGCAGGGAGAGGCAAAAGGAAATTTAGGGAAAGAGCTGATATTTTACAGCGAATGGACAAGAAAACAGCTTTTCAAACGACTTCAGCACTGGCTGCATTTTATTCAGCCAATTATTTTTTTGGGCGTAGCGGTTTTGATTTTACTGGTTTATGCTGCTGTTTTATTACCTGTTTATGGAAGTATCGAGGAGGTCTTGCCATGAAAAAGAAAAGAACACCTTATTATAGCGGTTTTACATTAATCGAAATGCTGATCGTTTTACTGATCATCAGTGTACTAGTATTGTTGTTCGTTCCTAATTTGTCACGTTATAGGAATCATGTAGACCAAGAAAGTCGTGAAGCAATCATTCAGTTGGTAGACACACAAAAAGAGCTCTACGCGCTTCAAAATAATGGAAGAATCCCTACTGTGGAGGAATTATTGAATGAAGGCTATATCAAACGAGAACATGCAGACATCTACCAACGACCTTGAAGGTAAAACATTAGCATCAGGATATACGTTGTTTGAGTCACTTTTACTGATTTTATTGCTTACCACAATCCTTTCTTTCCCAGTTCTCGCATTTTCTGCATGGAAGAAAGAATTGACGGTCTATCAATTTTTCAGCCAGTTTGAAAAACGAATCTATACCACTCAAAAAATCGCTATTGTGAACCAAATCCAAACAGGTTTTTATTGGAACAATGACGAAAATCAGATCATTTTTCGTATGTCGCAACCCGATGAAGCGAGCTGGAAAGTATTAGATATTCCTGATGAGATTACCTTGAAACGCCATGCTTCCATCACTTTTGCGGCTGGAACTGGAAATGAAAGTTCACTAAAAGCGTATCAATTTTATTGGGAAGAAAAAGGGCAAACGATTACGTATCAATTCCAGATGGGGAGTGGACGCTATACAAAAAGAATTGAATAGAAAAGGGTTTATTTTATTAGAGTCCCTTACAGCGCTGATGATTGCTTCCGTCTGTGTGTACTTAGTGAGTTTTGGTCAGCTTTTTTTACTTCAGGCAGAAAAGAACAGCGGGGAGGAAATGCTACTTATTCGAATGGTTTACGAAGATACCAAGACACAGCGGATATATCACAAAAGACCAGAGCGAAGTGAAGAAATGATTATGTACGATATCCAAATTATCGAAAATAATGGAATAATCGAAAAAGTGCTTGTCAATATGGAGAAAGAAGCGATCAATATTGAAAAAACAAGAAATCCCGGCATTTACGCTGATTGAATGTCTAATCGGACTAATGATAGTAAGCAGTATATTGCTGTCATTCAATCTTTTGATCCAGCAAACCATCCAAGTAAGTGACTTTCTGCAGCGTAAAGATCAAAAAGAGTGGCTGATATTTTTAGCACAATTAGAAGAGGAACTTAACAGCAGTCACAATGTTTCCGTGAAAAATCAGCAATTGCATTACACTGTAGAGGATAAACAGTACATCATCGAAAGATATCAGACGATGATACGTAAAAGAAGAACTTCCGGCGGGCATCAACCTATGTTAACAAGCATCACTGAGCTTCAATTATTGGAAAAAGAACACACAATTTCTTTTTATGTACACTTTGAAAATGGAGAAGATGGATATGCCATATGGACAAAAAACGATCAATAGAAAATGTTGTAAGGGCTCTATTTTATTTTCTGTGTTGCTTTTATTTCTTTTATGTACGTTTTTATTAACGGCAGCATTAGAAAGCTATCGTTTGTCAATGGATCTGAATATACGAATAAAAAATTATTATATAGCAAAAATAATGAAACAGATGGCTCTATCGGAACAGTCTATACTTGCTGAGAAGTCGGAAGGGATTTTTTACTACACAACTGGATCTGTAACATATCAATGGGTACAACAGTCTCTATTCTTGGAGGTAGAAGTCTCGCCGTTTATCTTTCGATTCATAGAAGAAGTAAAAAATGATACAGATACTGGTACAGAATGAGGAATTGTTCGTGAAAACGCCCTCTTTTCTGTTATAACACTGTTTTTAATAAAAAAATGTTTGCCGTTTCACAAATAAAAAACAGTGAAAACGATTGAAATTTTGTCAATTGTTCGATAGAATTAAACAGGTGAAAAAATTGTTATAATATATCTAGAAATGAGGTGCACCATGTTACCAGAAAAAATGGAACAAGGGTTCAATCAGAACCTGGAAGCTATTCAGCTTTTACAGAATGCATTGGGAACTTCCTTTTTAGAAGCCTATGTCGAAAATGCAGAAAATCTAATAGATGATTATCAAGTACGTGTGGTGGATGGAGTGCCGACAAAAGAGACAACCCAACGGATCACAGCTCTTTATGAAGAGTTGAAAAAACTTTCTTTCGAGCCAGAAGAATGGCGCAGATTGTCTCAATTGCTTTTATTGAAGGGCAACCAGACAGAACATCTGCAGGCGAACCATCAACTCACTCCTGATAGTATCGGTTTTTTATTTGTTTTTCTTATTGAACAACTATACACAAATAAAAAAGAACCAGTTAAGATTCTGGATATTGCGGCAGGAATGGGCAACTTGTTATTAACAGTTCTTTTAAACCTATCGAATGCGGGGTATCAAACAGAAGGATTTGGTGTGGATATTGATGATACATTGTTGGCTGTGGCAGCTTCTACAAGTGATTTGACACAAGCAAATGTTCAATACTTCCATCAAGACGGGTTGCAGGATTTATTAATCGATCCTGTCGATTTTGCAATCAGCGATTTGCCGATCGGTTATTATCCGAATGACGAAAAAGCAAAAGAATTTTTAACAAGTACCGAAGAAGGCCACAGTTATGCACATCATTTATTGCTGGAGCAATCAATGAAATACGTGAAGCCGGATGGTTTTGGTTTGTTTTTGATGCCAAGCGGTTTTTTAGAAACGGATCAAAGCGAAGAAATCAAAAAATGGTTTAAAGAAGAAGGCTATCTTCAAGGAATGATTCAATTGCCAGATGAGTTGTTCCGCAACAAACAATCACAAAAAAGTATTTTGATCTTACAGAAAAAAGGACCACAAGCAAAACAAGTAAAAGAAGTACTGCTTGTGAAACTTGCTTCACTAAAAGAACCAGAGAAGGTGACGGAATTTTTCAACGAGTTTAAAAACTGGAAATCATCTGCTCTGTAATCATTCAACGAGAAGGAGAGTCATATGTCTAAAACAATTGCAATCAATGCTGGGAGTTCAAGTTTGAAGTGGCAATTATATCAAATGCCAGAAGAAACCGTAGTTGCGAAAGGGATCGTCGAACGTATCGGTTTACAAGATTCTATTTTTACGATCAAGTACGGCGATAGTCAAAAATTCGAACAAATCATGGATATCGAAAACCACGAAGTAGCAGTAAAAATGCTGTTAGATCAGTTGATTGAACTGCAAATTTTAAGTTCTTATGATGAAATCACCGGTGTAGGGCACCGTGTTGTTCACGGAGGAGAAACTTATGGGGATTCAGTAGTGATCGATGAGGGAGTAATGGAACGCATTGCTGAATTAGCAGAATTTGCTCCTTTGCATAACCCTGCTAACCTGATGGGAATCAAAGCCTTTAAAAAGATTTTACCTGACATTTTGAGCGTAGCTGTATTCGATACATCTTTTCACTCAACAATGCCAAAGCAAAATTATTTATACAGCTTGCCAGTGTCTTATTACGAAGATTTCAAAGTAAGAAAATATGGCTTCCATGGCACAAGCCATCGTTATGTATCGGAACGTGCAGCAAAATTATTGAACAAACCGATTGAAGAGCTAAAAATCATTACTTGCCACTTAGGAAACGGAGTATCAATCACAGCTGTAAATGGTGGTAAATCCATGGATACTTCTATGGGATTCACGCCATTAGCTGGTGTGACAATGGGTACGCGTTCAGGCGATATCGATCCAGCTGTTCTTCCATACTTAATGGAAAAATTAGAGATTGATATTGATGAAATGATCAATGTTTTGAATAAAAAATCTGGTTTGCTAGGCCTAACAGGATTGTCTAGCGATATGCGTGATCTTGAAAAAAACTATGAAAAAGAACACATTCGTTTAGCTTATGATATCTTCGTGGATCGCATCCGAAAATATATCGGCGGATACGTGACAACGATGAATGGTGTCGATGCAATCGTCTTTACTGCTGGTATCGGCGAAAATGACGGACATGTACGCAATGAAATCATTAAAGGTATGTCTTGGTTTGGCTGTGAAATCGATCCAGCGTTGAATGAATTGCATGGTGAAGAAGTAGATATCTCTACAAAAGAATCAAAAGTAAGAGTATTAGTGATTCCAACAGATGAAGAACTAATGATTGCCCGTGACGTGGAGCGTTTGCGCGGCTAAAAATACACGCGTGTTCTCTTTAGAAAATGGATAATTTTATATCCGTTTTCTAAGAGGACATGCTTTTTTATTTTTTACACAGAAGGATCTGAATATAAAGAAGTGAGTGAATCCAAGTATTCTTTGAATCGTGAGAGGAAAGACGCTCAATAAGCGAATTTATTTTTTGA
Source organism: Enterococcus sp. 2STP (assembly GCF_032465635.1). Taxonomy (NCBI): domain Bacteria; kingdom Bacillati; phylum Bacillota; class Bacilli; order Lactobacillales; family Enterococcaceae; genus Enterococcus; species Enterococcus sp. 2STP. Next base: position 254,713 of record NZ_JAWDJH010000013.1, on the reverse strand, counting down.
AGAACAAAAAAAGCTGTGTCCAGACAAGTGATCTTCAAAAGTTTTACTTTTGAGATCCCCTCTGAAACACAGCTTTTCATCAATTAGTCTTTTTTAGGAGGCAATTGGTTTTCTAAATCAGTTCGAACAACAAGCACATCGCAAGCCGCGTTTCTAATAACATATTCAGAAACAGAACCAATAAATAAACGTTCTACAGCATTCAATCCTGTAGCTCCTAACATAATCAAGTCTACTTGATTATCTTCTGGGATTTCTTTCGCAATCAGTTGTTTTGGTGAGCCATATTCTACGACAGAGGTTACATTATTCAAGCCAGCTTTCTTTGCGTTGCTTTCATAATCTGCCAATGTTTGCTTTGCCATTTCAGTAGCTTGTTCTGCCAACATTCCATCAAATGATGAAACGGTTTGGAAAGAACGTGTGTCAATGACATGTGCTAATAGAAGTTCTCCGTTATTTCGGATAGCTACATTGACCGCCTTTTTAAAAGCTAATTCAGCTTCATCAGAACCATCCACGGCAACCATGATTTTTTTGTATTGTTGTAACATAAGCATTCACTCCTCAAGTCAATCGTGTTGTACTCTTTTATTGTAGAACACTTTGTGGAAAAAGAGAATTATTTACTGCTTTGGTTCAGCAATTTTTTTTGCAAAGCGGATACTGAAGGTGGCAGAAACGAGAATCACGATCAATAAAAAGATCAAAGCGATGAAGCGTTGATTGAAAAAAGCGGCTAAAATACCCATAACGCCTAAAACAGCATACGCAGCTCCATAAAATTGTAGGAATCCTTGATTTTTGTCATTTTTCTTGATCAATACAAAAAAGATATCCTGTTTATTAAATAAATAATAGCTAACGAATAATAATAGTAAAGTGGCGATAATCATCAAAATCCTAATCATGAACAAATCCTCCAAAATAAGCAACAAATAGAAAAAGCAATTTGCCAAGAGCAAATTGCTTTATTCTTTAAAAGATGGTAATCTCCGTTAATGCCGTTATTTGTCCTGTAGTATTGATCCCGCGAATTCAAGCAGGTGGGTCCCATGGTCGTAGCTTCGAACTACCAAATGATAAGGCATGTTACCAGCAGTGACACAAGACGGGTCCCAAGATATCAATAAAAATGTTCGGTCAACACACAAAGAGGACAATTCGAACATCACAGATTTCCCATCTCTATAGTAGCATATGAATTTAAAAAGAGCAATGAGAGAGCTCGCAGAAATAGAACCGTTTTCTTGTTTAATTTTTTGGGGGATGTTTTTTCCACTCTTTTATGCGGTAATACTGTTGACCTAGCGCCTGTTCATATTTTCCTGTATCCTTTGGTTGGTAATATTGAGCATTTTTTAGCCTATCTGGTAAATATTGCTGATCGACCCAAGCATGATCGAAATGATGAGGATACTGATAACCCACACCGCGGTTGAGGGATTTCGCACCTTTGTAATGGCTATCTCTCAAGTGGTCGGGAACATCTCCAGCTTTACCCTCTCGAATATCAGCAAGTGCTGCATCTAATGCCATATAGGCAGAATTGGATTTGGGCGACAAGCAAAGATCAACGACGACATCTGCTAGCGGGATACGTGCCTCAGGTAACCCTAATCGTTCAGCAGCTAATACAGCGTTTACTGTACGCGCAGCAGCAGCAGGATTGCCTAAACCTATATCTTCATAACCGATAACCATCAGGCGACGACAAATACTTGCCAGATCACCTGCTTCAACTAGACGGGCGAGATAATGAAGGGCAGCATCCACATCACTTCCGCGAATCGATTTTTGAAACGCTGAAATAACGTCATAATGAGCATCTCCATTTTTGTCATGGGTAAGAGCTTTTCTTTGGACACATTCTTCGATAATCGACAGAGTAAGATGAATCTTTCCTTCTTTATCTGGAGGAGTCGATCGTGCAGCCAGTTCCAATCCATTCAATGCACTACGCAAATCGCCATTCGTTGCACGCGAAAGGTGAAGAAGAGCCTCTTCATCTAACTGAATTGCTTGTTGACCAAGACCGCGTTCCCTATCCTTTAAGGCATGTTCCACTGCCAACTGGATGTCTTGCTCTGTTAATGGCTTGACTTCAAAAATCTGTGTGCGGCTGCGGATCGCTGGATTGATAGTAATATAAGGATTTTCAGTAGTCGCTCCGATCAAGATGATTCGGCCACTTTCTAAATGAGGAAGCAGAAAATCCTGTTTTGTTTTATCTAATCGGTGTACTTCATCCAATAAGAGAATCACAGTACCACTCATTTTAGCTTCTTCCGCTACAACCTGCAGATCTTTTTTTGAATCTGTAGCAGCGTTCAGCATGCGAAATGCATAATTAGTAGAACCGGCAATCGCACTTGCGATACTCGTTTTTCCAGTACCAGGAGGCCCATATAAAATCATGGAAGAGAGCATGCGAGCATCGACCATGCGGCGTATGATTTTTCCTTCACCGACTAGATGCTGCTGACCAACGACTTCATCGATCGTTCGAGGTCGCATGCGATAAGCCAATGGCTGTTGCATAGGATTTTCCTCCTTCTTGTTTTTACGTTCCTTAATTATAACATATTTAGTAATATAGCCAGAAAGAACAGCCTTCTGTTGTTTTGTTTTCATAGCTTATCCAACTAATATTGTGTATGATAAAGTAGGTGAGAAAAATGACGGATAAACAAAAGATAGATGAATTTTTTTGGAATAAAACGACGCCGGAAGTAGCGCGGGATTTATTGGGGATGTATTTGGAGCATGACACACCAGAAGGAAGATTAGCTGGATATATTGTAGACGCGGAAGCATACCTAGGTCCAGAAGACGAGGCCGCCCATAGCTATGGTTTAAGAAGAACACCACGTGTGCGGGCAATGTATGAAAAACCAGGTACGATCTACCTTTACACGATGCATACTCATCGGATTTTGAACATCATCACTCAGCCAGAAGGGATTCCTCAAGGAGTAATGATACGTGCAATCGAACCAGCTGCAATGATTGAACAAATGAGTAAAAATCGTGGTGGAAAAACTGGTCCAGATATCAGCAACGGTCCTGGAAAATTAGTGGAAGCATTAGCAATTCCTCAAGAACTCTACGGTCAGTCTATAGCAGATAGTTCATTACGTTTAGTTTTTGAGAAAAAGAAGATACCAAAAAAAATCGATGCTTTGCCTAGGATCGGTATCCCGAACAAAGGGGAATGGACAGAAAAGCCGTTGCGTTTTGTTGTGTCTGGCAATCCATATATCTCTTTACAAAGAAAAAACCAAATCGAGGAAGATTGGGGTTGGAGGAAAGAAAATGAAAAAGAAGGATCTATTAACATACTTAGATGAAATAATCGAAAAACAAGTGACGGACTATGATGTGGCTTTAGATTGGGATACAAAAAATCATACGATCGAAATCGTTGTTCGTTTGTTTGCGGAAAATAAAGCACAATTTGAGATTGATGATGCAGAAGGGATTGTTTCGCAAGAACCAATTATCGAATTTGAAGATGGCGTACTCCTTTTTAATCCTCAGAAATCTGTTTTTGATGAACAAAATTATCTAGCAGCAATCCCCTATGAAGGAAAAAAAGGGTTGGCAAAATCAGTAGCTGATTCTTTAGTGGAATATTTGAATGAAGTATTAGCACAAGGGCAAAGTGATTTGCTTGATTTTTTAGATGAAGATGATGACGAAGCTGTATTCGAACTCCATTGGGATAATCAGAAACTAGCAGAGTTAGTAGAAGCAAAACAGCAAAATGAAACAGAGACTTATTTACCGTACCCAAGTTATTAAGGAGTGACAGACATGAAATGGAATGAAGTAAAAGTAGAAACCGAAAGTGAAGCAGTCGAAGCGGTCGCTAATATTTTGATGGAGGCAGGAGCGAGTGGTGTTGCGATTGAAGACTCTTTAGATGTTGAACATTTTAAATCGGATCAATATGGTGAAATTTTAGATAAAAATGATTTTACATCGTTGAAAGAAGGCGCGCTAGTCATGGCTTATTTTCCAGAAACGACTTTTTTACCGGAAATCTTGCCTTTTATCAAAGATCGTATCACGCAATTGCCTGAGTTTGGTCTAGCGATTGGAAAAAACAAAGTAACTGTTAGCGAAGTAGAGGAAAGCAATTGGGCAACAGCATGGAAGAAATATTATCATCCGGTGCGTATTACGCGAATGCTGACGGTTGCGCCAAGCTGGGAAAACTATCAGACAGAAGATCCTCTAGAAAAAATCATCACATTAGATCCAGGTATGGCGTTTGGAACAGGCACCCATCCGACGACTTCTTTGACATTGACAGCACTAGAAACAGTATTGCGTGGTGGCGAAACATTGCTAGATGTTGGAACTGGTTCGGGTGTACTAAGTATTGCAGCAAAATATCTTGGTGCGAAAGATGTCTATGCCTTTGATTTAGACGAAGTAGCCGTTCGTTCAGCGAAAGAAAATATGGATATGAATGAAGTAGCCAAAGATGTCCACGTATCAGCTAATGATCTTTTGAAAGGAATCGAGATTGAAAGTGATGTAATCGTTGCGAACATTTTAGCAGATATCATCTTATTGATGATCCCGGATGCTTGGCGTTTACTAAAACAAACAGGGACATTGATCGTTTCAGGAATCATTGAAGAGAAGAAGCAAATGGTTCTAGATGCTATGATAGAACAAGGATTCATCGTGGATCAAATTTTCCAACAAAAAGACTGGTATGCAATTATTTTGAAAAAACCAGAGGTGGAATAGATGCAGCGATATTTTTTGAAAGAATCGTATGAACCAAAAGACCATTTTATTTTAAAAGGGGAAACCTATCATCACATTGTACGGGTTATGAGAATGGAACCGAAAGATGAAGTTTTTTTGGCATTCAATGATCAGATAGCCGTTGTTGCAGAAATCACAAAAATCACCGAAGATGCTGTTTATCTGAAAGAAATTAAAAAAGAAGAAAACCAAAAGGAATTGCCAAGTTCGATAACCATAGCGAGCGGCTATCCTAAAGGAGAAAAGTTGGATTGGATTATTCAGAAATCCACTGAATTAGGCGCACAAGCTTTTCTTGGGTTTCCGGCATCAGCCTCTGTGGTTAAATGGGATGCAAAGAAACGCATGAAGCGACAACAAAGGCTTGAAAAGATTGCCCAAGAGGCAGCAGAACAATCCCATCGGCAAATCGTGCCCTCAGTAGAGTTACTGGAAACGAAACGTGACTTATTTGAACGGCTAGATGATTATGACGTGGTCTTGGTTGCTTATGAGGAATCAGCAAAGCAAGGCGAAAAATCAAATGTAGCCAAAATTCTTAGTGAAACAAAACCGGGCAGTCGAATCTTAGCTGTCTTTGGACCAGAAGGCGGCTTATCCCACGAGGAAATCGATTATTTCGTAGAACACAAAGGGATACTATGTGGATTAGGACCAAGAATCCTTCGTACAGAAACAGCGCCTCTTTATTTATTAAGTGCTGCTAGCTATCAATGGGAGTTAATGGATCCCTCTCATAGCTAACGTTTTTCAAGAATAAAAGAGTATCGACGGAAAGAATTGAAAAAATAGGGAACAATTTGTATAATAGAAACAATTATTTGTACAATGAATACGAAAAATTGTTTGAAAAAGCTTTTTAAAAGCGAACATTTCCGTAAAAAAATGTATAACTTCACGGATTTTGGGGCAACTATCAAACAGATATTTGTCCCGATTCCTGTTTTACCGAAAAAGAAAGGGGGATCGATTCCTGTGCCAAAAGAAGAAATTTTAACGGGTCCCGGTGTCATAAAGCTCGTTAGTCAATATATGGGGCCCGAACATGTAGCATTTGTTGAGAAAGCATGCGAATATGCGACTGCTGCACATGACGGACAGTTTAGAAAATCAGGAGAACCCTACATTATCCATCCTATCCAAGTCGCAGGTATATTAGCAGATTTAAAAATGGACCCCCATACAGTGGCTACTGGCTTCTTGCATGATGTTGTTGAAGATACAGAAGTCACCTTAGAAGATCTGAGAGAAGAATTTGGCGATGATGTCGCTATGTTAGTAGACGGAGTAACCAAATTAGGGAAAATAAAATACAAATCCCACGAAGAGCAGCTAGCAGAAAACCATCGAAAGATGCTGCTGGCAATGGCTCAAGATTTACGCGTTATCATGGTCAAATTAGCTGATAGACTACATAACATGCGTACGTTGAAACATCTGCGAGAAGATAAGCAAAGAAGGATTGCTCAAGAAACTTTAGAAATCTATGCACCTCTTGCACATCGTTTAGGTATCAGCCGAATCAAATGGGAATTAGAAGATACAGCACTTCGTTATCTTAATCCAAAACAGTATTACCGTATCGTTCATTTGATGCAGACGAAGCGAGAAGAACGTGAAAAATACGTGAATGGTACTGTTGAGGATATTCGAGTAGCAACAGAAGAGCTGGGGATTTTTGCAGAGATCTATGGACGGCCAAAACATATTTATTCGATCTATCGTAAAATGAAAGACCAGAAAAAGCAGTTCAACGAAATCTATGACTTGCTAGCTATTCGAGTAATCGTAGACTCAATCAAGGATTGTTATGCTGTATTAGGTGCGATCCACACAAAATGGAAACCAATGCCTGGTAGATTCAAGGACTATATTGCCATGCCAAAAGCTAATATGTACCAATCTTTGCATACTACAGTGATTGGTCCGGCAGGAAATCCAGTAGAAATCCAAATCCGTACACAGGAAATGCATGAAATTGCTGAATTTGGGGTGGCTGCGCACTGGGCGTATAAAGAAGGAAAAAATGAAAAAGTAGAACCAGATGGTATGACGAAACAATTAAGCTGGTTCCATGAGATACTTGAACTCCAAGATGAAAGCTATGATGCCTCTGAATTTATGGAAGGTGTAAAAGGAGATATCTTTAGTGATAAAGTCTATGTCTTCACGCCCAAAGGAGACGTTACTGAGCTGCCAAAAGGATCTGGACCACTGGACTTTGCATACAGTATCCATACAGATATCGGTAATAAAACCACTGGTGCAAAAGTAAATGGCAAAATGGTGCAACTTGATTACAAATTAAAAAACGGGGATATCATAGAAATCATGACTTCTCCAAATTCATTTGGTCCAAGTCGTGACTGGTTGAAATTGGTGGCAACTAGCAAAGCAAGAAATAAGATCAAGCGTTTCTTCAAAGCACAAGATCGGGAAGAAAATGTGATCAAAGGTCACGAGTCTGTGGTCAAGTGTATTACAGATTTAGGGTTTACACCTAAAGATATTTTGACAAAAAACAAACTTCAAGAAGCACTTGATCGTTTTAACTATCAATCAGAAGATGATTTATATGCAGCTGTAGGATACGGGGAAGTCAGTCCTTTGACGATGGCCAATCGTCTGACAGAAAAAGAACGGAAAGAACAAAAAATCGAGCAGCAAAAGCAAGAAGCAGAAGAAATCATGAATCAGCCGAAAAAAGAACCTGAGAAAATGAAAGTACGTCATGAAGGTGGCGTTGTCATTCAAGGGGTAGAAAACTTACTGATTCGTATCAGCCGATGCTGTAATCCGATTCCTGGTGATGATATCGTTGGCTACATCACTAAAGGCAGAGGGATATCCATCCATCGTCGAGATTGTCCGAATGTTCAGCCTGATAAACCAAATGTAGCAGAACGTTTGATTGAAGTCGAATGGGAAGATACATCGAATACACGAAAAGAGTATGATGCAGACTTGGAAATCTACGGCTATAACCGTTCAGGCTTATTGAATGATGTACTTCAAACAGTCAATGCGCTGACGAAAAATCTCAACAGCGTCGAAGCTCGGACGAATAAAGATAAAATGGCGACAATCCATTTGACGGTTGGTATCCAGAATTTGTCCCACCTAAAAAGTATCGTGGATAAAATCAAAGCAGTACCTGATGTCTACAGTGTACGCCGGACGAATGGATAGGAGGGCCAGATATGAGAGCAGTCATTCAACGGGTGAGTCAAGCGGCAGTGTCAGTTGATCAGCAAGAGATTGGAAAAATTGGCTGTGGCCTACTCGTTTTATTAGGTATCCATGAAACAGATACGCCAAAAGATGTGGAATATCTAGTAAAAAAAATCGCACAAATGCGTATTTTTGAAGATGATCAAGGAAAAATGAATATTAGTGTAGAAGACGTAGGAGGACAAATTTTAAGTGTCTCTCAATTCACACTATTTGCGGATACGAAAAAAGGAAATCGACCAAGTTTTGTGGAAGCCGCACGACCAGAAATAGCTATTCCTTTATACGAATCGTTCAATGAAGGAATCAGAAGTCGCGGCATCACAGTCGCTACCGGACAATTCGGAGCAGATATGTCGATTTCTCTCGTCAATGATGGACCTGTAACGATTATTATTGATTCTAAAAACAAATAAAGTCAGTGGGTTTTCATCAATAAGAAATATAAATCAAGTCGTTTAAGTTAGACTGAAAAACTCTAACTTAAGCGACTTTTTTCTCGTCTACAAAAAGCGCTTCTTTTGTCAGCAGTCAGAAAAAAAGTTAAGCTTAAATTATACAAGTTATTTTTAGGAGGTTGCTGAAGATGAAAGAAGTACCAGTAGTAGATGTCAAAATCACGGATCTAAAAAGATTGTATCAAAAGGGATACAACATGTTGGAGGAGTTACGTCATGAAGCAGACGCTCCCGTTGTCAAAGCAAAGATTTTCAATAAAGAAGCTATTGTGATCTACGGATCGTCAGCGGCAAAAATATTTTATGACCCAAGAAATTTCAAACGAAAAGGTGCTATGCCAAAATTAGTGTTGAAGACACTTTTTGGTCAAGGTGGAGTACAGACTTTGGATGGAGCTGCCCATCATCATCGGAAAAATATTTTTATGGATCTGATGACACCCGAAAGAATGGAAGATTATCATCGTATCTTAGATAAGAACCTGACGCAAGCACTTGAAACACAGCATGGTCAATTTGAATTATTTGATTTAAGCAAGATGGTTTTCTTTACATCGATTTGTGAGTGGGCAGGTATCAATTTATCTTTGCTTTCTAAGGATGAAGTCGAAAAATTAGCAGAATATCAAATCTCCATGATCAGCGGAACGTTTACTTCTCCGATTGATCACATAAAAGGTGTCGAAAATCGCAAGAAATCAGAGAAATGGGCGCAAAGTTTGATTGAGGAAGCTCGGAAAAATCCTGTGGCTGGAAAAGAAAATGTGGCATTGTATGCATTTGCCAATGCCACAGATCTAGACGGACAGCTTTTGCCTCTGGAAGTAGCAGCTGTTGAATTATTGAATATCATCCGTCCGACAGTTGCTTTGACTGTATGGGCGGCGTTGATGGGACACGCGCTTTTCAGCAGACCTGATTTGTACCAACAATTGAAAAACGACTTTTCTACGTTGCAAGATCCGTTCATTCAAGAAATGAGACGCTATTATCCGTTCTTTCCGATGTTACCTGCGATTTCTCTGAAAGAAGTAGAAGTCGATGGTTATCGTATACCAGAAGATAGTTGGGTCATTCTAGATTTGTATGGAACAGATCATGATGAACGAACGATTGAAGCACCAGATTCCTTTATGATCAAACGATATTTAGGAAAAGCAAAAGATATTTCATATAAAGAAGAATATGAGATGATTGCACAAGGTGGAGGAGATTTTCGACAAATGCATCGCTGCGCAGGAGAATGGATCACTCTCCACAGCCTACGTGTGTTTTCCGATCAGTTAGTAAACAAGTTTGAATTCTCTGTACCTGAACAAGACTGGACGATCCCATTCAATCAGTTTCCGACTTATCCAAACAGCCGAGCGCTACTTTATAAGAATTAGATTAGTATAAACTTATCGAAAAAAGGAAGATCAGCACTGTTTGATCTTCCTTTTTTCATACTACTATAAGTGGATAAGGTCAATTGCTCAAAATCCGTGAAATGCTTCATCAATGGTTTGATAATCCTCACTGGATAAATGCAAATCTAAAGCTTGGACATTGTCAGAGACTTGCTCTGGACGTTTAGCTCCGGGTATGACTACAGACACTCTCGGATTCTTCATATACCAGGCTAGAACAAGTTGCGCAGGGGTAGCTTGGTATCTTTTAGCAATGGGGCGAAGTATGTCGACAGCGGCTAAAATTTCTTTGAAACGTTCTCCTTGAAAATCCGGATTGCTTTTTCGAGGATCTCCTTCGCTGAATTGTTTTTCCTGACCACGTTCATATTTTCCTGTCAGTAAACCGGAAGCAAGAGGAAAATAGGGGACAAAGCTGATTTTGTTTTTTTCAAGATAAGGAAATAATTCTTTTTCAGCCTGCCGATGGATCAAACTGTATTTATCTTCTACTACATCGACATATCCATCTGTATTCGCTTCTTTCAATTGTTCTAACGTGAAGTTCGATACACCAACTGCTCGGATTTTTCCTGCTTCTTTCAATTCATGCAATGCAGCAACTGCTTCATTTTTTGGGGTGCTTTTATCCGGAAAGTGGATATAAAAAATGTCGATGTAATCAGTTTGCAGACGTTTCAGTGCGTCTTCCACCGATTGTTTGAGAAACTCGGGTGAATTGTCAAATGTTCGTCCTTTATTTGGCACATGAGCAGCTTTTGTAGCAATGACGATACGTGAACGATCATATTCTTTTTCCTTCAATACCTCACCGATCAGTTCTTCAGAACGGCCGTTTCCATAAGCATAGGCGGTATCGATCAAATTGATTCCGCTATTCAAAGCTGTACGAACCACTTGTTTTCCTGTTTCGTCTTCCAAACCGTCAAAAAGATTGTGTCCCCCAACGGCATTTGCTCCTAGTCCAAGCTGTTCTGCGTAGACTTGTGAATGTCCGATTCTTATTTCTGCCATAGCTGATTCCTCCTTTTTTTCTAGTCTAAAACAAAAGAACAAAAAGCTGAACTAAAACGTTTTTGTGAGGGAAAATAGTCAGATAACTCTTGACTTTGAGATTGGTTTTTAGTAGGTTATAAGTAATATCGAAATGTCAATGAAAGAGCGAGTAAGTTTTTGAAACTTTACAAGAGAGGATCATCGAGGCTGAAAATGATCCAAAGTTTCATTAGCCCAAAGACACTCTGGAGATGGACGAGTGAAAAGCCGTCCCGCGTACGAGCGTTATTCGTAAGAGGAAAGAGAAATCTTTCAAAATTAGGTGGTACCGTGTATGAATTTCATTCACCCTTGTTCATGATGAACAAGGGTGATTTTTTTATTTACATAGCTAAGAAAGGGAGAGAAAACTATGAGTTTCCAAAGACCAAAAGGAACAAATGATATTTTGCCAGGCGAATCAGAAAAATGGCAGTTTGTCGAAGAAACAGCACGTTTATTGTTCAGAGATTATCAGTATAATGAAATGCGTACACCGATTTTTGAACATTATGAAGTGATATCCCGCAGTGTAGGTGATACGACGGATATCGTTTCAAAAGAGATGTATGATTTTTATGACAAAGGGGAACGTCATGTGACGCTTCGACCAGAAGGTACAGCGCCAATCGTTCGTTCTTTTGTTGAGCATAAATTATTCGGTCCAGAGTATGCAAAACCGTTCAAAACTTTTTATATGGGACCAATGTTTCGCTACGAACGTCCGCAAAAAGGACGGTTACGTCAATTCCATCAGATCGGAGTAGAAGCATTTGGATCAGAGAATCCTGCAACAGATGTGGAGAGCATGGTGATGGCACTCGATTTCTTCAAACAGTTGGGAATCACGCAAATCCGTCTAGTCATCAATTCATTGGGTGATAAAGACACACGTCAAGCCTATCGTCAAGCATTAATCGATTATCTTTTACCTTTTGAAGCAGAGTTGAGTGAAGACTCTAAACGCCGTCTTCACGAAAATCCATTGCGTGTGTTGGATAGTAAGGACAAACGAGATCAAAAATTTGTAGCAGATGCGCCATCTATCTTAGATTATTTAAGCGAACCTGCTCAAAAACATTTTGATACCGTTGTTTCCATGCTGGATGCATTGGCTGTTCCTTATGAAATCGACAGTAACATGGTTCGCGGATTAGATTACTATACGCATACGATTTTTGAAATCATGAGTGACGCACCGAAAATGGGGGCACAAGCAACGATTTGCGCAGGCGGACGTTATGACAATCTAGTGGAAGAACTGGGTGGTCCTTCAACACCTGGCTTTGGATTTGCAATGGGTATCGAGCGATTACTCTTGACTATGGAGGCAGAGGAAGTAGTTATCCCTGCATTTAATGAGTTAGATGCTTATGTGGTCGCACTCGGAGACGAAACAAATATCGAAGCATTGAAAGTGGTCCAAGCGATTCGAAACTTCGGTTTTTCAGCTGACCGCGACTTCATGAACCGTAAAGCAAAAGCACAATTTAAGACAGCAGATAAAGCGAATGCCAAATTAGTATTGGTGATCGGTGAAGATGAGCTTGCTAGCCAAACGATCAATGTCAAAGCAATGGCAAGCCGAAAAGAAAAAAGTTTTCCATTAGAAGAAATATATGAGCATTTTGATGAAGTCTATGATGAAATGACTTTATTCGAGTAGGAGGAAAAAAGAAATGGCACAAAGAACGATTTATTGCGGATTAGTTTCCGAACAACAATTAGAACAAACAGTTACATTAAAAGGATGGGTACAAAAAAGACGAGACCTTGGGGGAGTAATCTTTATCGATCTACGTGATCGCGAAGGAATCGTTCAAATCGTCTTCAATCCTGAAATCAACAAAGAAGCATGGGAAATCGCAGATAAATGCCGCAGTGAATACGTGATCGAAGTAACTGGGGTAGTCAGAAGACGCGGTGAAAATGCAGTAAATCCTAAAATGGCCACTGGTGAATTTGAAGTGATTGCAAGTGAAATCGTGATTTTGAATCAAGCAAAAACACCGCCATTTCAAATTGAAGATGATCAAGCAATCAGTGACGAAATACGTTTGAAATATCGTTATTTGGATCTGCGACGTCCCAAAATGACTAAAAACATCAAATTGAGAAATGCGACAACAAAAGCGATTCGTCATTATTTAGACGATAATGACTTTCTAGATATTGAAACACCTTACCTAGGAAAATCTACACCAGAAGGCGCAAGAGACTACTTAGTTCCTTCACGTGTCCATGCTGGACATTTCTATGCGTTGCCGCAATCTCCTCAACTGTTCAAACAATTGCTGATGAATGCTGGGTTCGACCGTTATTATCAAATCGTTCGTTGTTTCCGTGACGAAGATTTACGTGGAGATCGTCAGCCTGAATTTACGCAAGTAGATATTGAAACAACGTTCCTAACAGCAGAAGAAATCCAAACCTACACAGAGGGATTGATTGCGAAGGTAATGAAAGAAGTTCGCGGCATCGAAGTCGCATTGCCATTTCCCCGTATGACCTATGATGAAGCAATGGCTCGCTACGGCAGCGACAAACCGGATACACGTTTTGAAATGGAATTGATCGATCTAAGCGAAACAGTCAAAGAAGTAGAATTCAAAGTCTTCCAAATGGCTCTTGAAAACGGCGGAGTCGTGAAAGCATTGAATGCGAAGGGCGCTGCAGATCGCTACTCACGAAAAGATATGGATCAGTTAGGACAATATGTAGGGCAATTCGGAGCTAAGGGACTTGCATGGCTGAAAGTGGAAGAAGACGGTCTGAAAGGCCCGATTGCTAAATTCATGGGAGAAGCAACAGAAGCAATCATCAAAGCAACAGATGCAGAACCAGGTGACTTGCTGATGTTTGGCGCAGATAAAAGTGAAATCGTCGCTGCTGCATTAGGGGCTATCCGAACACGTTTAGGAAAAGAATTAGAACTAATCGATGAATCCAAATTCAATTTTTTATGGGTAACTGATTGGCCTCAATTTGAATTTTCAGAAGAAGAAGGTCGATATGTCTCTGCTCACCATCCATTCACGATGCCAAAAGCAGAAGATATCCCATTACTAGCTGAAGACCCTGCAAAAGTCTATGCAGAAGCTTATGATATCGTCTTGAACGGTTATGAACTAGGTGGAGGTTCTATCCGGATCCATACTCGGGAACTTCAAGAAAAAGTGTTGAAAACTTTAGGCTTTACAAAAGAACAAATGGAAGAACAATTTGGTTTCTTGCTAACAGCTTTAGATTACGGATTCCCTCCACATGGCGGCATTGCATTAGGATTGGATCGTTTTGCAATGTTATTAGCAGGGGAAGACAATATTCGTGAAGTCATTGCCTTTCCTAAAAACGGAAAAGCAGCCGATGTGATGAGTGATGCACCAAGTATGGTTTCACCTTTACAATTGTTCGAATTGAATATTGATGTAACCAATATAGAAGAATAGCCGATAAAAAGGCAAAAAGGATTTGTCGAATCTGCTTCTTTTGGCAACCTTGATTTAATTGAAAAACACTTTATAATGAAGCCATAACATATAAAGCGGGGCTTTTCCATGAAAAAAACATTCGAAAATTGGGCTTACCATGATTACACGACCAAACTTTCGGTATCAATCGTTTATGCGTTGATCGCATCTGTCGCATTGAATTTCTTTTATCAACCAGGACATATTTATTCAAGTGGTATTACTGGCCTGGCTCAGATTTTGACGACTTTGTCAAAATCACTCATAGGGTTCGAGGTGCCGGTATCAACCACTTTGTATTTACTGAATATACCTTTGTTCGTCTTGGCGTGGTTCAAAATCGGGAAGAAGTTTACAATTTTCACTTTTATCACAGTCACTTTGACCTCTCTTTGTATCCATATTTTACCGGAAACAGTCTTATCTACCGATCCAATCATTTGTGCGTTGTTTGGTGGGGCTGTGATGGGACTAGGGATTGGGCTAGCGTTGAGAAATGGCCTATCATCGGGTGGTCTAGATATCGTGAGTATCACGATTCGTAAAAAAACAGGAAAGTCGATTGGTTCTATCTCGATCTACTTCAATGCATTGATCGTTTTTGTTGCTGGGATTCTATTTGGCTGGCAATATATGTTTTACAGTACGTTGTCTATTTTCGTCAGTGGAAAAGTAACTGATGTCGTTTATACTAAACAAAAGAAAATGCAGGTAATGATCGTAACGAAACATCCAGAAAAAGTAGTGAATGAAATCCAAAACTGTATGCGTAGAGGAATCACGATCATCAATGAAGCAGAAGGTGCTTATAAACATGATAAGCAGACAGTATTGATGACGATCGTTACACGTTACGAACTGCCTCTACTCAGAGAAGCGATGAAAGCTTCTGATCCGCAAGCTTTTGTAAGTATCGCGGAAAATGTCCAGATACTTGGGCGTTTCTACGAGGATGGCATTTAGATCGAGTTTGACAAAAATTCATGAAATACTACTGTAGACAGACATTCGTTTGTCTGCAGTTTTTTTCTACCAAAGGACGGATCAGCAAATAGAAACTACTTTTTTATTTGAAATTTTCTTAAAGTTGAAAAAAAGCATGTTTATTTTTTAAAATTTATGGGATGATAGAAAAAAATAGTAGAGAAAGGACACGATTCTACTTGCTATTTTCACTTAATACCCGTATATTACGAATGAAAAAAGTTTATGAAAAGTTGGAATATTGAATGGAAAAACAAAAAAGGTTAAAAAACAGCCGCTACATCACTGGGTTTGATGGGCTCCGTTCATTAGCTGTGGTTGGTGTTATCTTCTATCACCTTCTGCCAACTAGTATGAAAGGCGGCTATTTGGGCGTTCCGATTTTTTTCGTCGTATCTGGTTATCTGATCACGGATCTGCTAAGGCAGGAATGGGAACAAAATGGAAAAATCAATATTTGGCAATTTTATGTCAGAAGAATGAAGAGACTCTATCCGGCACTCGTTTTTATGCTTGTTACAGCTTCGGCTTATATCACCTTGTTCCAGCGAGGATTGTTGAATAATCTTCGAGGAGTTGTCGTCAGCAGCTTACTGTATGTCAACAATTGGTGGCAAATCAATAACGGTTTATCTTATTTCGACCGATTTGCTAATGAATCACCGTTTACACATATCTGGTCTTTAGCGGTAGAAGGTCAAAACTATTTGGTTTGGCCAATCTTGTTTGTATTGTTGATGGTATTTGTTCGTAAAAGAAAATGGATCTTTTATACCGTGTTAGGTACATCTTTCCTCTCTGCAATCTTGATGATGATTTTGTATACACCAGGGGGCGATCCAACCCGTGTTTATTATGGAACGGACACCCGGCTGTTTTCTATATGGTTGGGAAGTGCGCTCGCTTTTGTTTGGCCAAGTACTCGTTTGAAGAAAAACATCCCGAAACAAGCAAAAAGTATCCTGAATATCGCTGGAGGAATCTCACTGCTGGCACTGATTCTTTGCTTCTTCTTTTTAGATGATCATTACAATTTCATCTATTATGGAGGGATGCTTCTAGTGAGTCTGTTATGCGTAGTACTAGTTGCAGTGACAGCACATCCTGGAGCAAGCTTGAATCGTTGGCTGACAAATCCAGTATTTACTTGGATTGGCAAACGAAGCTACGGGATTTATCTGTATCAGTTTCCAGTTATGATTTTTTATGAAGCAAAAGTGACTGATATTGCTGATCATGTTCTGTTCCATACTTTAGTGGAAATCACATTGATTTTAATCATCAGTGAACTTTCTTATCGATATGTGGAACGTCCGCTAGCACGTTTTGACTATGGTCGTACATTCCAAGTGATGAAAGGATGGTTCAGCAAACCAATCATCAGTAAGAGCAAACCATGGGTCGTTCCAGGCACATTACTTGTAGCAATTGCATTCGTTGGTTTCGTTACGGCACCGAAAAATGCTGTAACGGCCGATCAAAAACAATTGCAGGCAAAGATCGCTGAAAGTAAAAAATTAGCAGAAGAAACCAGAAACAATTCAGAAAATACCACTAGTTCAGTTGACCAAGCGATTCTTGATAAGTACGAGTTGTCTAAGGCCCAAGGAAACAAGGCACAAAAATTAGAGCTAACGGCATTTGGTGATTCAGTTATGCTAGATGCTGCAACTGATCTACAAGAGCTTTATCCAAAAGTAGTGGTAGATGGCGATGTGGGGCGACAATTATACGCCAGTGTACCGTATATTGAAAAATTAAAGGAACAAGATTTATTGAAAGACACTGTTCTAATTGGATTAGGAACGAACGGCTCATTCTCTGAAGCTCAGTTTGATAGCGTGATGGATGCAATCGGTGATCGAAAAGTATACTGGGTCAATGTCCGAGTACCGACGAAACGTTGGCAAAATGACGTGAATGCGATGCTTGAACAGATGACGAAAAAATACGACAATATGACGCTGATTGATTGGTATAGCTACAGTAATGACCACAGTGACTGGTTTTATGATGATCAAGTCCATCCAAATCCTGAAGGGATGACACATTACATTCACTTAGTCAGCGAAGCCTTGCTAGGAGGAAGTTCAAGTACGAACAGCAGCGAGACAAACGTATCAGAATAATAGCTACAAAAAACTTCAGGCAAAAACAGTTGTTTTTGCCTGAAGTTTTTTTATCGTGTTTTTAACAGTCATCTATTTTCAGGAAGCAAAACGGTTGAGTGTGTCTTCAAATAATGTTCTTTTTGTTTTCGGTTGAGTTTTTTGAATGCAGCTTCTGCTTTTGTTGCTTCGCTTCTTGAAGAAAATACTTCTGCATGGATCATCTTAACAGGTCTTCTTTTTTGAAGACGTGTATATTTAGCGCCAGTACCATTGTTATGTTCCCCTAGTCTCCTAGAAAGGTCTGTTGTGTACCCACCGTAAAATGTCTGATCTTTACAGAATAATACGTAAAAATAATGTTTATTTGCCATAGAGCATCTCACGAATCTCTGCTGTGTATTCCCCGTCTGCATCGTAAGTGATCAATGGCGGAGCGACTTTGAATCCATCTAATTTACCATCTTTGATTCCTTCAACTAACAAAATATTTGCCTCTTTTCCAGCTTTTGGGTAAACAAATTGGATCCGTTTAGGTGCAATCCGATGATTTTGCATAATTTGGATGATCTCTAAGAATCGTTCAGGTCGATGGACCATAGCGAAACGCCCATTTGTTTTTAGTAACTTACTTGAATTGTCGATCACTTCTTCTAATGTTGTATGGATTTCATGACGGGCGATTGCTAGGTGTTTATTAGGGTTCGTTTTATTTGTTGGCAGCCCTTTGAAATAAGGTGGATTGCAGACGACTAAGTCACAAGAATTATGCCGAACGACGGATAAGCTGTCTTTCAGATCGATGGTGTGGACTGTCATCTGTTCATCTAGATGGTTCAGCGCGATGCTGCGTCTTGCCATGTCTGCTAGGCGAGGCTGAAGTTCGATAGCATCAATAGCTGCTTGAGTTCGTTTGCTTAAAAACAGGCCAACTGCACCATTACCTGCGCAAAGGTCAACAATCTGTCCTTTTTTAGGCACACGAGAGAAGTGAGCAAGTAGCACAGCATCTAAAGAAAAAGAAAATACTTGGGAACTTTGGATAATTTTGATATCTTCTGCGTATAATTGGTCGATTCGTTCATCTTCGTGAAGCATGGATTCCCTCCAAAATGAAAAAAATAGTCGTTTGTATTATACTATTTTTATTAAAAAGAACCAAGGTGGCTTGTCAAACCTCTGTTTTTTATGCATACTATGACCATAAGAAGGGAAAGGAAGAGACTATGTTTTATCGATTTATGCGAGGGGTAGTTCGAGTACTATTAGCTTTAGTCAATGGAAATGCCCGTTATGAGAATAAAGAAGTATTACCGCAAGATGAGAATTACATACTAGTTGCCCCCCATCGTACTTGGTGGGACCCATTATATCTAGCGGTAGCTGCAGCACCGAAGGAATTCAGCTTTATGGCAAAAGAAGAACTGTTCAAAAATCCGGTTCTGCGATTTATATTAACTCGATCCAATGCTTTTCCAGTTAAAAGAGAGAATCCAGGACCAAGTGTCATTAAAACACCTGTAAAGATTTTAAAATCGACAAATTTGAGTTTAATCATGTTCCCCAGTGGGACAAGGCATGCTACAGAACTTAAAGGCGGGATGGCGTTGATTTCCAGAATGTCTAAAGCGAAAATCGTGCCAGCCGTATACCAAGGTCCACTGACACTTGGGGATTTGTTCAAGCGTAAGAGAGTGACAGTGCGTTTCGGTGAACCAATCGACCTATCAGATATCAAGAAAACGGATAAAGAAGGAATGGCGGAGATCGAACGACGAACACAAGCGGCTTTTGATAAATTGGACAAAGAAGTGAACCCAGATTTCAAATATGAAATCAAAAAAAAATAAAGTGATAAGTTTAGGAGTGGGCGGTCTTTTTGAATCTCCTGTTCTGTTCAGACTTTTCGATGAAAAACGAGGGAGAGACGTCAAGTCTGCCCTCTTTTTGCTTTCCAACGTGCAAAATAGAAGACGGGTGTCATGTAATGGATCAAAGTGTTATAATGATTAGAAGGACATTTTTTGGGGTGATTGGATGCGTTTTTTACATACAGCCGATTGGCATATCGGAAAAAAACTACAAGGTTATGACTTGATTGAAGACCAACGTCATGTATTATCTTCTATACTGAATATCGCGAAAGAAGAAAAAGTAGAGGCAATCGTGATTGCAGGAGACTTATATGATAGGAGTGTGCCGGCTGTCGATGCCGTAGCATTATACAATGAATTGATGGTTGATTGGAACTTAAAGGAAAGAATCCCAATTTTTGCTATATCAGGAAATCACGATAGCAGTACGCGACTTTCAGCTGGTACGCCATGGTTCAGTTATTCAAACTATTTTTTGCGAACGCAGCTAGCAGAAGCTTTCGAACCAGTCGAGTTTAACAACATACAATTTTTCTTTCTTCCTTACTTTGAACCAATTGCAGCCAGATTATATTTTGAAGATGACAGTATCCGCACGATCCAGCAAGCGGTAGCAAAAGTGATAGATAAAATGGAAGAGCTGTTCGATTCAGGGAAAAAACACGTATTGATTAGCCATTTTTTTGTAATGGGAAGTGTAAAATCTGATTCGGAAACGAAAATCGAAGTAGGGGGTCTGGATTCGATCCCAGGCGAACTGCTTGCACCGTTTGATTATGTAGCACTAGGACATTTGCATAATCAAGCTGCTTTAAGGCAAGATAATGCTCGCTACAGTGGCTCGCCGTTGAAATTTTCTCTATCTGAGATCAACCAGAAAAAAGGTGTATGGATCGTTGATCTGGCAACAGACCTAGAGTTGAATTTTAGGGAGATCGAACCACTGCATGATATTGAAGAAATAACAGCAAGTTTTAAAGAATTGTTGGATCCTGCCTTCTATCAGTCCGTCAATCGGGAAAATTATATCCATATCTATCTCACGGACAGAACGATTATCCCGAATATGATGAACCAGCTTCGGCAAATATATCCTCGTATTTTGGGGATTGAACGGGCAAACGGCCGAGCAGAACAAACAAAGCGCAAACGAAAAGTACTAGAAATGAAAGATCCTCAAAAATTAGCAGAAGCATTTTTTAGTGAAATGACGGAAGAACAGCTAACGGCAAACCAAGAAAAATGGCTCGGAGAAACGTTGCAAGAAATCATGGAAATGGAATGATCAAGAATGAAACCGAAAAAATTAAAACTTAAAAATTTTGGTCCTTTTATCAATGAGACCGTTGATTTTTCACGATTGACAGAAGCACCGCTTTTTTTGATCAGCGGGAAGACTGGAGCAGGAAAAACGACGATTTTTGATGGGATCACTTTCGCACTTTTTGGTGAAACTTCCGGAAGACTTCGTTCTGGAAAAGAGATGCGTTCCTTGTTTGCTACACCAGAAGAAGAAACAAGCGTGACTTTTTCTTTTGAACATCAGCAGATGAACTATGAAATCGAACGAAAACCAGAACAAGTTTTAGCGAAACGAAAAGGAAACGGAACAAAAAAACAGGCAGCTAAAGTAACGTTGACCATTTTTGATGGGAAAGGAAAAGAAATAAAACAAATCACAAAACGTACAGAAGCAGACCAGTTGATCAGAGAACTGATGAATCTCGATGCGAAACAGTTTTCCCAAATCGTTTTACTGCCCCAAGGAGAATTCCGTAATTTTTTGGTTTCATCAAGCAGTGAGAAAGAGACTGTTTTACGTCATTTGTTCGGTACTCAGCTTTTCCAACAGTTTAATGAGCGATTAAAGGAAAAAGCAAAGCAACAGCAACAAAAACTAGATCATTTAGAGCAAGAACTTCATCTTTTGCAAAAAAGATTTGTTTTAGTCAAAGAAGAGGAAGCAGCAGCAGGGTTTGAAGCCGTTCTTTCCCAATGGACAAACCATCAGGCCATACTAGAAAAACAAATCACTGAAGAAAAAGAAGTTTTAGCAGACTATCAGGAGAAACAGAAACAATTAGAAAATTCCTACTATCGTTTTGAAACCTTGAAAAAAAGCTATGAAGAAAAAGCGACATTACTAAATAAGCAAAAGAAATTAGCCGCTCAAAAAGACGAAATAGAGGAAAAGAAACGATGGATTGGGTATTATGAATTTACACAACGCTTAATTGAACCAATCCAGCACCTGAAAGAAATAAAAGCTGAAAAAATAGAACTGTCACAAAAAAGCAGTGAACAAACAAAGAAACTAGCGATGACTACGCAGCATTATGAAGAGTGGCAAAAAAATGAAACAGACCGCATACATCGGCAAAAAAAAATCAAAGAAGCTGCTCAACAATTGCAAAACAAACAGATGATGGTACCGATTGTCGAAGCCTTGCGTAGTAAAAAACAAGAAGCAGAACAATTAAAACATTCATTAGATAAAGAAGAAACGAACGCCGAAAAGCTACATCAAAAACAGGCTATTTATCAGGAAAGAACTCGAATTCTTCAAGAAATCTTATTGGATCAGGAAAAACTGCAGGAAGATCGTCTTGCTTTTGGACAGTTAAAACATCTAGATGAAAAACAGCAGGAAATAGAACAACAAAAAACAAAAAGCATCGAATCACTCGAACAGATAAGAGAAGAGCTCAAAAAAGCAGCCGAAGAAACAACAAAAAATAATCAGCGATTGAAACAACAGATAGAACAAGCAGAACAGCTGAAAAGCCAATGGGCAAAGCAGCAAATTGCTCGTCTTCAGCTTTTTTTGCGTCCGGGGGAACCATGTCTGGTTTGTGGGTCGACAGAACATCCCGTACAACAATCAAAACATGAACAGCCAAATAAAGAAGATATCTTGAAAGTAGAGCAACAACTGGCAGAAGCTGAGTCAGCTGTAGAAAGAACCCAGCAAATCATTGCCAAAAATGAAGCATATGAAAATAATCTTCAACAGCAATTATCTGATTTAGAACAAAAAATCATGGAAACGAATATACAACTAGCTGGACAAGAAAAACACTTACAACAGGCTTTGCAACAGGCATTTCCTGCGATAACAGAACAAAAAACAACAATTGCTCTTACAGTAATCGAACAATCTTTAGATAAACGAAAAAGCAAGATAGCCAATGCAAGAGCAGAGCTGGAAGAAATAAGCCAACAAGTAGAAAAGCTTGAGCAGCAATTAGCTGACTACAAGCAGCAACAGACAGCAAAAAATAATCAGCTTCAACAACTGCAAGGCGAAATCAAAAGTTTAGAAAAACAATTACAAGATACGGATAGCAACTGTTTAGAAGAAGAGATACGACAACTTGAAAAACAGTTAGAAGAAGACTCAAACCAACTCGCTGCTGAGCAGAAAGCAGGAATGCATTTGTTGCAAGATCTGCATATGCTTCGGACACAACTTGATCTTCAACAGGAACAAATAGAAAAAATAGATGAAAAAATAGAAAAAGAACAGCAAAGAATAGCTGAAAAGCTGGAAAGCCAATCGTATTTTTCAACAACTGAGGAAGTCTGTGCATTCGCACAACAGCAAGCACAATACGAAGAGAACCAGCGCATAATCACTACTTATCATGAAGCACAATTAGTGACAGCTGACCGACTACGTCAATTAGAAAATATCCAGCTGACGGAGATAGTTCCAGATACAGAAGAGATCAGCCAGCAATTGGAAGAGATAAGAGAGATGATCGAAACAAAGCAAGAAAAGATATACAGTTTACAAGAACAAAAAATCAATAACCAGAAAATCTACGATGAATGTCTTTCGATTTATCACACAAGCCAGACGCAATTAGATGAACTTACGCAATTACAGCAGCTTTCGCAAACATTCAACGGAGAAAATCCTAAGAAGACTAGTTTAGAACGGTATGTGCTTCAAGTTTATCTACAAGAAGTGTTACAAGTAGCAAATGATCATCTCCAACGTTTAACGAAAAATCGTTATCAGTTTGAACTAGCGGATACGATCGGCAGTTATCGAGGGAAAACCGGATTAGAAATCAATATCTATGATGATCAGGCAGGCATGTCTCGAAGCGCGCATACGCTGTCTGGCGGTGAAAGTTTTATTGCAGCACTTTCTTTAGCATTAGCCCTTGCGGATGTGATTCAGACACAAGCTGGTGGGGTAGCAATCGATGCATTGTTTATTGATGAAGGTTTTGGGTCATTAGATGAAGAAGCTTTGGAAATGGCGATGGAAGCTTTAGAAACGATTGAAAGTGAAGGAAGAATGATCGGGATCATTAGCCATGTAAGAGAATTGAAAGAACGAGTATTACAGCAAATAAGAATTGATACAGAAGGTAGCGGACAAAGCAAAATACGCTATCAACTTGGATAAAAAGGGAGATTGGTAACTATGAAATGGAGTATTCCGGAAAAAGTCATTGCACGTGGGCGTCAATACTTGCAAGAAGGCCGAGTGTTATCGGTTGTCCCTGACCAAGAAGAAAACGTGTGGCATGCAGAAGTCTTGGGCAGTGAATTGTATATGGTTGATTTGGATGGGACAGCAAAAGAGATAGATTACTGCCAATGTCCATATTGGGAGGAACATAAATATTGTAAGCATACAGTTGCTGTGGAACTTTACTTACGGTCGAAAAATCTATCTCGTATCATGAAAAAAGACCAGCCGATGTTAGAACCGGTAAAAACAACAAGTGAAGGAGAAATCATTGCAAAAGGTTTTTCTCGTCTAAAAATACAAAAAAATCCTCAAGCGGTGCAACCCTTGATTATTGAATACCAAGTAGAAACGATTGAGACAAATCAGTATCATCCAGAGCTTTCTATTTTGGCGCTTTACTTACGTATCGGTTCTTTGGCATCGCCGAAAAAAACATATATCGTAAAAAACATCTATGATTTTTTACAGGCTTACACAGAAAAAGAAACCTACACAGTCAATAAGCAGTATCAGTTTCGTCTAGATAAACGGGCTTTTCAAAAAGAAGATCAAAAAATACTCGCTCATCTTGCAGGAAGTGCCCAAACGCATCAATTATTAGGCACGAATGGCTTGCAAGTCAAAGGGAAACTAGACAAAAGATACCTGCTTCTCCCAGTAGAACAAGCCCGCTTCCTACTAGAACAGATGAATCAGACGACACGTTTGCATCTGCAGATAAATGAACAAAACGATCAAGGAATCCAATTTTCCGATCAAAACAAGCCTTTATCATTCAAAGTGGAAAAACAGGGAGAAGACTATTTATTGCAAGCATTGAATGATTTTGATTTTTTCTTTATGCATTATCAGTGGGGGCTTATCCAGGGAGTATTCTATGCTCTAACGAAGCATCAACAAACAGTTTATCAAACTTGGAAACAATTGATTCGCCGATTGGAGAAACCAGAAGTAGTATTCAAGAAAAAAGAACTACCGGCCTTGTTTAAAGAAATCATTCCTCTTCTTTCGGAGATCGGAGACGTAGTGGTTGCCTCTGAAGTAGAAAAGGAAGTAGCAGATATTCCAGTCGAATTTATTTTCTTTTTTCGAAAAGCCAAAGGAAAAATCCAAGCTCGAGTCGATTTCGTCTATGGCGAAGTCATCTATTCGACCGATCCAAAACATGAGGTCTCGGCCAATCAGGACTTTCAGGTGCTGCGTGACAGAGCTGAAGAAAAACGAGTCCTTGATTTATTCAGGATGTATCGCTACCAGAAAAATGAAACTGGCTATGAGCGTCCATTGCCAAGCGGGGAGGAACTATATGCCTTTTTCCGTACAGAACTATCTGTCTTCCGTCAGTTTGGTGAAGTCAGACTTGGCAGAAAGTTGCGGGAGTTGTATTTAGATGCGCATAAACATCAACCGCAAATCGAAGTAACCGAGACTGGTTCATGGCTTGATATTCGGTTCGACGTATCGGGGATAGAAGAGCAAGAGATTGATCATGTACTGCAAAGCTTGTTGCGAAATGATGCTTTTTATACATTGGAAAATGGACAGGTTCTTTCTTTTGATTCAGAGGAATTCCAACAAACAAGTCAAGTATTGCAACAATTACGAGAGTCAATACGTTCAGAAGAAGGGACGATCCATGTACCTAAGAATCAAGGACTGATCATTCAAAATCAATTGGAAAAAAGCAATGCTACTTTTAGCGAATCGTTTCAAACGATGGTCCAAGATCTCATTCATCCAGAAGGGTATCAGGCGCAACTTCCCAAAGGATTGAATGCAAAGATGAGAGAGTATCAGAAGCAAGGGTTCCGATGGTTGAAGATGTTAGGCCATTATCAGTTTGGCGGTATCTTAGCCGATGAAATGGGACTTGGGAAAACACTGCAGACGATTGCCTTTTTACTTTCGGAAAAAGAAGAACGGGAAAGCTTTTCTGCTTTGATCGTAGCGCCGGCCAGCTTAATCTACAACTGGCAGGCAGAGGTAAAAAAATTCGCTCCTTCTTTGAGTATCCAAGTAATCAATGGGAATAAAAAAGAACGGGAAGAATTGCTGGCTAAAGACACAGATATTCGAGTGACCTCTTATGCCAGTTTGAGACAAGATTTAGCTGATTACCAATCACAAAAAATTGATTATTTGATCCTTGATGAGGCGCAAATGGTCAAAAATAGTAGTACGAAAACTGCTCAAGCATTGAGAGAATTAGCTGTGCCTCAGCGATTTGCATTAAGTGGGACACCAATCGAGAATAATTTAGAAGAATTGTGGTCATTGTTTGCAACAATCATGCCAGGATTTTTCCCAACCAAAACAAAATTCAGAGAACTTGCCGCAGAAGAAATTGCGCAAATGATCCGACCGTTCATTTTACGGCGAGATAAACAAACTGTGTTGAAAGACTTACCAGAAAAAACAGAAATGAATCTATATTCTGCACTGACAGAAGAACAAAAGACCGTTTATTTAGCTTACTTGCGTCAAATGCGTGAAGAAATCTCGTCAATGGATTCTGAAGCATTCAAGAAAAACCGGATCGGGATACTAGCAGGTCTGACAAGGTTGCGTCAAATTTGTTGCGATCCTCGTCTGTTTATTGAAGATTACCAAGGCGGTTCTGGCAAACTCGAACAAGTAAAAGATCTATTAGTCGCTGCCAAAGAGAACAAACGCAGAGTTCTGCTGTTTTCTCAATTTACAGGTATGCTTACTATCTTACAAGAAGAGTTAGCCGAGCTGGGGATCTCAACATTTTATTTAAGAGGCAGTACAAAACCGCAAGATCGATTAAGTATGGTAGATGCATTTAATGCAGGCGAAAAAGATGTTTTCCTGATTTCTTTAAAGGCTGGGGGAACGGGACTGAATTTGACAGGAGCAGATACGGTCATCTTGTACGACCTTTGGTGGAACCCTGCAATTGAAGAACAAGCTGCTGGTCGTGCGCATCGAATCGGACAGAAAAATGTGGTAGAAGTGTGGCGTATGATTTCTGAAGGAACGATTGAAGAACGAATGGATTCGCTCCAACAAGAAAAACGCGAACTGTTCCAAAAAGTGATCCAAGGAAATGAAGAACAGCTGACAAAACTGACTGAAGAAGATATCCGCATGATCTTAAGTGTAGGAGAGATTGAGAAGTAAGAGATTCGAAACAATCGTTCAGTAATGGATAAGAAGATCTTTCGAAAAAAGCAGGTGTTTAGTTGATTTAAGAAATAGCAAGGAAGCTGGGTTTCCGTTTTAACCCGATTTCCTTGCTATTATTTTTTGTTTTTATTTATAGGCGTTAAGCAAAGATTGTCTTCATTGTTTCTAACAGCTGATCAAAAGAAGAAATTTCGATATCGCAAATAGGGGTCTGGTCGATTTTGCGTTCTCGATGGTTGAACCAAAGTGCTTGCCAGTCGGCACTTTTTGCACCTAAAACATCATTGTCATAATTGTCGCCAACATATAGAGTCTCTCCTGGAAGCATATGAAATTCTTTCTCAGCAAGCTGAAAAATCTCTTTTTCTGGCTTTTGGAAACCTGTTGCTTGAGAAACCAGCATGTTGTGGGAAGGAATCCAATTGTTCAATTGAAGTTGTTTTAATTTTTTTGTCTGATGGTCAGTCGGTCCATTTGTGATAATTCCTAATGGGACATTTTTTTCCTTCAAGAAGTCAAGTGTTTTTTTGACCTCCTCATGCAAACAGATATTATCAAGTTCTTCCTCGTAAATTTTTTGAAATAGGAGACCTTCTTCTTCTGTGATGTGAGGGTAGTCTAAATCTTTTAGTGATTGGCTGATTCGATGTGCTCGCATATATTCTAGCGTCCACTCTCCTGCCATTACTTTTGGAAAGTTTTCATCACTATGATGACGGAATCGGATATATAGTGGATGCATATCTTCATCTGAAACAAGCGGCACGACTCTTTTTACCGCATTTCGAAATGGCTGCTGCTGATCATACATTGTATCATCAACATCAAACACAACTGATTTAATCAAAATTTTACACG
Source organism: Enterococcus sp. 2STP (assembly GCF_032465635.1). Taxonomy (NCBI): domain Bacteria; kingdom Bacillati; phylum Bacillota; class Bacilli; order Lactobacillales; family Enterococcaceae; genus Enterococcus; species Enterococcus sp. 2STP. The sequence continues at coordinate 226,862 of NZ_JAWDJH010000013.1, read as the reverse complement.
CCTTTCGGTTTTCATTGATTTTTTCACAAATCCTTGACTATTGTAACAGAAAAAATCATCTAAAAAAGCTGATAAATAAAGGTTTTTCTTACTATATTTCTGTTTCCTTGACAGAATAAGGTTTTTAGATTTCAGTTTTTTTCACTAAAAATCATGAAACACGTCAATAGGTTTGATGAACAAATTAATCATTATTGTGTAACTCGGTTGGTTTATTTTAATGCAATCTCTGAGGAATTTTCGAAAGGTTTATTTTTTTAATACAGTCTCAGTATAACTATTCAAACATAAAATAACGTTATTTAGTTTATTTGTTTATAGTAAATTTTATCTAGTAATCATTGCTTTAAAATATTGCGCTTATATAACAGAGAAAATAAGCGTTATAATAAAGAACAATATTATCTAAAATGACAAGAAACATTACTATCAAAGAAATAAAAAACATAAAAAATCTTAAGAAATCGGTTTCATTTGTGTTTTTAGATAAAATAATAGTACAGTTTTGTTTGCTGTTTCATTGTCTTCTAAAATTTGAATTAGATTTGAAAACTCTAATTTTTAAATGATGAAAAAAGCAAGAACGCTGGTTTTACTGTATATTAACCTTAGATAACTTTCATTTTTTTAAAAAAATTATGAAAAAAAGGTAGCTATTTAAAAGTTGATTATGTATAATAGAAACAGATGGGAGATTATTATGATCTTCTGTTACAAAAAAGTGATTCTTATCACGAAAAGGAGTGGTGCACGTTGTTAACATTATATACTTCCCCAAGTTGTACTTCCTGCAGAAAGGCTCGTGCGTGGTTGCAAGAACATCAGATTCCATTTGTTGAACGTAATATTTTTTCAGAACCATTGAACAGTTCTGAATTAAAAGCGATTTTACAAATGACAGAAGACGGAACAGAAGAAATCATCTCGACACGTTCCAAAGTATTCCAAAAACTGAACATGGATTTAGATGATCTGCCGTTACAAGAACTATTGGAACTTGTGCAAAACAATCCTGGATTGCTTCGCCGTCCAATCATGATTGATGATAAACGTCTACAAGTTGGTTTTAATGAAGACGAGATTCGTCGATTCCTGCCGCGCGATGTACGACAATTAGAATTGCGTCAAGCACAATTGATGGCTGGATTATAGAAGATAAAATGAAACTTGGAAAAACTATTACGAGGATAGTTTTTCCAAGTTTTTTTGTTTTTATAAATAGCGTTCTTTATTGTGGGCACAAAAAAAGGTGTGAGAGTGATCATGGTATGAAAAACAGAAGTGATTGATTAGCTAAAAAGTCGGCTATATAGTATTCATCTCCCAAAAATGTTATAGTTAAATAAGATAGCTTGAACGATTGGAAAAATCTGCTGGTTTTATTAAATTCACTTAACAGCGGGATTTTTTTTCTTTACATTTAAGCTGATTTCGCTACAATGAATCTATATTGAACATTGCGGCAAAGTGAGGTGTAGCAAAATGGAAATGGAACATATTAATGAAAATACGATCCGTGTACTGATAGGTCATGAAGATTTAGAAGAACGGGGCGTTTCATTTTTGGATTTACTTGGCAATCACAAAGAAATCGAAAATTTCTTTTATAGTATTCTGGAAGAAGTTGATATCGAAGAGGAGTTCCGAGGAAGCGAAGCTGTCACTTTCCAAGTTTTGCCAAAAGGAGACGGATTAGAACTGTTTATCAGTAAAAACCTGCCAGATGAAGAAGTTTCTCAATCAGAAGATTCTGCTGTGGATTCAGAAGACGTGAGCGAATTTCTCCGTCAGCAAATTATTGGTAGCGATCCGGAAGAAGAATTATCTGGAAGCGCCCTAGAAGAACAGGAAAGACAAGCAATTTTTGCTTTTGAAGATTTTGAGCAAGTGATCCAGCTGGCAACAGATGTTGAACTAGAGTCTGCTTGGACTGATTTGTACTTATTCGAAGAGCGTTATTACCTAGTCGTTCATTTCTGGATGGAGAATCTCAACCAAGCGGATGTAGAGAATCAGATTGCTCGGATTTTGGAGTTTGCAGAAAAGAGCGATCGTACACCAGAAACACTGAATGAGTATGGAAAGTGTCTGATGGCGCGTAATGCTATCGAGCGTACGAAATTTTATTTTGTATAAATCACCATTATAGTAAGAGCCGTATCGATCATATATCGATATGGCTCTTTTTCGTGTAAATAAATTGCTAGACGTAAATAAGTTCAGAGGGAGAAAAATGCTGCTTGCGATGAATGAATATCATGAATGCTGTTCTGCTAAATATGCAGAAAAAGAGAAAACGTATTATTGTCGTAGTTGTCGGAAAAGAGTGGTTTTGAAAAGGGGAAAGAAAAAATGTGCTCATTTTGCCCATCGAAAAACCGACAACTGTTCGGTTTTTAGTGAGGGGGAATCAGAAGAACACTTGCAGTTAAAGGAATATTTCATGGATTGGCTGGGACAGTCAGCAGAACCTGCATTTTTGGAAGCCTATTTGCCAAGATTGAGGCAGAGACCAGATATTTTATTGGCTAATCTAGCATTAGAAATCCAATGTTCTAGATTGTCTCATCAGAGATTTGTTGAAAGAACCAAAAGTTATTTGAACAACGGTTACCAAGTATGGTGGATACTTGGTCATTCTTTTCTTGGACAGCGGCAATTTTCATTGATAGAAAAAAGTTGCTGCTATTATAATAGAAAAAGGGGGGTACATTGCTGGAAAGCTGACCTTAAGAACCAAAAACTTTATTTATATCATCATATTACAGAGACTGTATCAGGTCACATTTCTTTTTCAGTAGCTGCTGGACTTTTTCTGGTAATGATCTAAAAAAAATATTTACTAATAATGAGATCAAAATAAATCAGATGAAGAAAACAGACAGGTTAAGCGAGGATGGGAAGAAGTGGCTGGCGCGCCAGCTGATTTACAAACAAAAAAATACAGTATCCATACAAGAACAGTGCTACTTGCGTCACAAGCACCTTTTGTATCTATCACCGTGGATCTATCAAAACAGTCGGTTTTTCTTTTATTTACGAGAACAAGTTTTTCTTTATCGAATGTTGTACGAAGAATCCTTAAAACAACAGAAAGTACCTGATTTCAGCTCATGGTTTTGCCAAGTAAAAGAATATAAAATGCAGTGGCTTTTCCCTATGATTGAGGAAGAGATGGTCTATCGGCAATTTTTTGATGAATGCACACGTTTGTCCTCTTGGAAATTATAGTAAGTATAAAAATAGAACAGGAACCGGTTTTCTATGTAAAACAAGTTTCAGTTGTGCTAAAATTGATAGAAGCAGACACATAGATTAGTAGAAAAATCAGATGCTGTAACATGTGGATGTTAGACGAGGATCTATTTTGATAGACCGAGACAAAGGGATAAAAAGGAGTGGATTTCATGGAAGTAAAGCAGTTGCCAAAACGCGAAGAATTGCCTGAAAATTTAACTTGGGACTTGACCAAGATCTTTTCAAGCGACCAAGAATTTGATGAGAAGTATCTAGAATTATCAGAAAAGTTAAAAAAATCTGAAAAATACAAAGGAACACTTGATCAAGGCGCTTCTCAATTTCTTGATGCGATTGAATTTGTGTTGAGTGTTTATCGCCAAACTGAAATCATTTATGTCTATGCGCACCTTAAAAACGATCAAGATACTGGGAATACAGAATATCAAGCGCTTTATGCAAGAGCAAGTAGTTTGTTTTCAAAGGTTAGTGAAGCTGTTTCCTGGTTTGAACCAGAAATATTGCAGTTATCAGATGAACGGATTTGGCAATATTTCAAAGAAGAACCGAAGTTAGAAGTCTATCGTCACTATATCCAGCAAATAGTAGATAATCGTGCCCATGTTTTATCTGCCGATCAGGAATCGCTTCTTGCAGGAGCAGGTGAAATCTTTGAGGCTTCAAGTGATACATTTGCTGTTTTGAATAATGCAGATTTAGTTTTCCCAACGATCGAAGGAGAGAATGGTGAAAAAGTCCAATTATCTCATGGCGTGTACGGTCAGTTGCTAGAAAGCACGGATCGAAGTGTTCGCGAAGCCGCATTTAAAGGGTTGTACAGTGTTTATGAACAATTTAGAAATACGTTTGCTTCTACTTTAAGTACGCATATAAAAGGACATAATTTTAAAGCAAAAGTTCGTAATTACAGCTCTGCCAGAGAAGCATCTTTGAGCAATAATCATATTCCTGAAAGTGTATACGACACTTTGGTAGCCGTGGTAAACAAGCATTTGCCTTTGCTGCATCGATATATGGAATTACGGAAACGTTTATTAGAAGTGGAAAAACTGCACATGTACGATCTTTATACACCGGTCTTAGGAGAAGCTCCAATCACCTTTACGTATGAAGAAGCAAAAGAGAAAGCTTTGGAAGCACTGAAGCCAATGGGTGAAGAGTACATGACTATTGTAGAAAAAGCATTCTCTGAACGTTGGATCGATGTTGTCGAAAATAAAGGAAAACGAAGTGGTGCCTATTCTTCGGGAAGCTATGACACAAATCCATATATTTTATTGAATTGGCATGATACATTGGATCAGCTGTTTACGCTTGTCCACGAAATGGGACATAGTGTCCACAGTTATTTCACACGGTCGAACCAACCTTATGTATACGGTGACTACTCCATCTTTTTAGCAGAAATTGCTTCGACAACGAACGAAAATATCCTAACAGAATATTTATTGGAAACAGAAAAAGACCCTCGTGTCCGGGCTTATGTGCTCAACCATTACTTGGATGGATTTAAAGGAACAGTTTTCCGCCAGACACAATTTGCTGAATTCGAGCACTTCATGCATACGGAAGATGAAAAAGGTGTGCCATTGACTAGTGAATATCTAAGTGATAGTTATGGTAAATTGAATGCAAAATATTATGGTCCGGCAGTCGAAGAAGATCCAGAAATCAAATTTGAATGGTCACGGATCCCGCATTTTTACTATAATTACTATGTCTTCCAATACTCGACTGGTTTTTCTGCTGCTTCAGCGTTGGCGAAAAGAATACTCAGTCAGGAACCAGATGCGCTAGAGAACTATTTGGCTTATCTAAAAGCTGGTAACAGTGATTATCCTGTTGAAGTGATGAAAAAAGCAGGAGTAGATATGACACAGGCTGCGTATATCGAAGATGCAATGTCGATGTTTGAACAACGACTAAACGAATTAGAAGAATTGATTGATCGTTTATAAGATTTTTGATTTTTTCGAATAGAAACGAAAAAAATACGTCGGCTCTCTTGTAAGGGAGTCGACGCATTTTTTTAATTAGAAAGCAAGTGTAAATGGCTAGTTCGTGAATGGAACTGAGAATCATTTGTATGTAAATGTTCACCATTAAAAACTTGATACGAGTTATCTGTTGTTTTACACAGCTCTTTGATTCTCCAAAGGCTGCTGGTGCCTTCTACTTCTACTAAAACACCAAAATCACGATCGCAAGCGTAATTGTAAACGACTGCGGAAGGATGTTTCGTGATGCCCATTTCCCGAGCAATTTTTTGATCGGAAAAGAATACTTCTTTAACAAAGTCAGATTGCCGATCTTCTTTAAACATATTCAAATCGCCGCCAATCTCTTCAAATATCGATTCAGCAAGTGCACGAGAATATGGTATGTTATTGCAGCCGACTGCTTCTTGCAGTTTGATCAAAAAACGGCGGCCTTTTTTCTTTCCTTGGAATTGAGCCGCTTTGCAGTCTAATGCGGCAGAATAAGTCGTTGAGAATAAGTGGTTGCGTTTCTCAAGATTGTTTTGAGAAATTCCTTTTTGTTGCATGACATCCCCAATTGTCTGCAAATTGACCAAAGGAAGAAAGCGAAATTGCATCTTTTCTTTTGATGGTGTTCCGTACTCTTCTTCAATAAATTGTAATAACTGTTGCTCCATTTCGAAACAATATTCCCCTAAAGGATTAACAAATAAATAGATTTCGATCATATGAATCTCCCCCAAAATAGATTCTATACAACTAGTGACTAGATTCTTTCACATCCTATAACTTAACAGAAAAAAGTAAAAAAATGAACTCAAGTGCCTTGTGAAAATGAAAGGTTTCTAATTTTTAGCTTCAAGCATACGTTGGATTTTGTTCTTAGCAGGACGATAAGACAAAGAAAAACGTTTTAAAAAATTTATAAAAGCAATTTTTCCTGCAGATGCATCCCCTACCTCTAGTTCTAGTTCAAAATCGTGAAGATTGTCTCCCCAGCTTTCATCGATAGCTAAAAGTCCTTCTTCAATAGGGAACTCAGCCCGTTTTGTTGTAAGCTTTCCTGTTTGGATCAATGAAGCAGGATCGATATTCAAATCAGAAAGTTTTTGAAAAACTGCGCCCGAGCGAGGCAAACGTTTTTGAAAGATGAATGCTTCTGCTTCTTCTGTTACAAAGGTATCCGTCGTTTCGAGACGTCCTTCCTCAGCAGGTGTTTTTAATGTATATTCAGCTTGATGACCAACGAAACGGATTCGTAGGCCACAATTTTGTTTCTTCAGCTGTTCATCAACGGTATCGAAGTAAATATTAGTCTGTACACGGAAATCTTTATCTGTTAATTGATAGTGAGCGATGAATATCTCGTACTCTTGCTTTGTCAGCATAGATTTATATTCGATTTCAAGCATTTGCGTCATTTGATCGACTCCTTTTTGTCTATTCTGCCTAATTTTCTTTTTTTGGTCAATGCATAAATCAAGAGTACGAAAAAACTTTGCATATATGGTAGAATAAACAATGAATGTTAATGAAGTAGAGGTATCAGCTATGGAACGAGATTGGGAAGCATTTTTAGCACCATATGAACAAACTGTATCAGAATTGAAAGTGAAACTGCGGGGAATCCGTAAACAGTTTCGTGAACAAAATCGTCATGTTCCAATTGAATTTGTCACTGGGAGAGTCAAACCAGTTGACAGCATCGTAACAAAGTCACAGTTACGTCATATTCCGATGGGACGCTTAGAAGAAGAAATGTCTGATATTGCCGGCTTAAGGATCATGTGTCAGTTTGTAGAAGATATCCATCAAGTTGTTGAGATTATCCGTAAAAGAAAAGACATGAAAGTTCTTCAAGAACGGGATTACATCACTAATAAGAAAGCAAGTGGCTACCGTTCGTATCATCTGGTGATCGAGTATCCTGTACAGTTGATCAGTGGTGAGAAGAAAATTTTGGCGGAAATCCAAATACGGACCCTTGCGATGAATTTCTGGGCAACGATCGAGCATTCACTGAATTATAAATATCAAGGCGTTTTTCCAGAAGAAATGAGTGAACGACTTCAGCGTGCGGCAGAAGCTGCGTATCAGCTGGATGAAGAGATGTCTAGTATCCGTGAAGAAATCCAAGAAGCACAGCGATTGTTCTCCCATGGAAGAGGAAAATCAGATGATGTCTACTATCGAACGCTTTTGAAGAAAGAAAGCGAAAGAGAGGAGGCAGGGGATGAAAGTAGCGATCGTTCACAATAAAGAAGCAAAGACCATAGAAGTGGCTGAGCGCTTGAACACACTATTAGAACAAGCTGGGATCCAGCGAGATGATCATGAACCAGAGTTGGTCATCTCAATTGGTGGAGATGGCACATTATTATCGGCATTTCATCACTACAGTCATTGTCTGAATGACGTGCGTTTCTTAGGCGTGCATACAGGTCATTTAGGGTTTTATACTGATTGGCGAGATTACGAGTTGGAAGAACTAGTAGACAGCTTGCGAACAAATCGGGAACAAAGTGTCAGCTATCCCTTGTTGGATGTTCGGATCAGTTATTTGGATGAAACGCCTGATCAGCATTTTTTAGCACTAAATGAATCAACGATTAAACGGGCCAATCGTACGATGGTAGCCGATGTATACATTAAAAATGAATTGTTTGAAAGTTTCAGAGGAGATGGGTTGACGATTTCTACACCCACTGGTTCGACTGCCTATAATAAAAGTGTCGGCGGCGCAGTGATCCATCCTAGTATCAATGCCTTTCAATTGGCTGAGATTGCTTCGCTGAATAATCGAGTGTTTCGTACTTTGGGTTCTCCGATCGTGATTGCCCATGATGAGTGGTTGGAAATAAAATTGGAAAATACAGAAGATTATCTTGTAACGGTTGATCAATTGAATGTCGCAAAAGCCGATATCCGTTCTATTTATTATCGAATAGCAGAAGAACGGATCCATTTTGCTTCTTATCGACATATGCATTTTTGGCATCGCGTGAAAGATGCCTTTATTGGTGAGGATTAATATGCAGTTTACATGGGATTATGAGAAAGATCATTCTCAGCAGGTAAAATATTTTTTAAAAGAAAAAGGGATCTCAAAAGGTCTGTTAGCGAAAATAAAATTTCAAGGCGGTCAAATCAAAGTCAATGATCAAGTAGAAAATGTCTTGTTTTCTCTAGCCAAGGATGATAAGGTAACCATTGTGATTCCTGCTGAAGGAGAACATGAAACCGTACTTTTGGACGAAACGCCGATCGATATCGTGTATGAAGATGAACATGTTCTGGTAGTAAACAAACCAGCAGGCGTTTCGTCCATTCCTGCCCAATACCATCCAAATGGGACAATGGCAAATCGTGTAAAAGCTTATTACAAAAAACAAGGGTACGAAAACCAAGTAATTCATGTAGTTACACGACTAGACCGTGATACGTCTGGCTTGATGCTTTTTGCCAAGCATGGGTTTGCGCACGCAAAATTAGACACGCAACTTCGTGAAAAGAAGTTTGTAAAAAAATATCAAGCATTAGTCAGTGGAATGCTTTCCAATTTATCGGCACATGGACATATCGATTTGCCGATTGCCCGAGATTATTCTTCGCTACTGAAGCGAATGGTCTCTGATGAAGGACGTTCTGCACAGACGGAGTACTGGATAGAGAAGCGACTAACAGAAATCGCGTTAGTTGATATCCAGCTGCATACAGGAAGGACACATCAAATAAGAGTTCATTTTTCCGCCATTGGCTGTGCACTGCTCGGTGATGATATGTATAGCGGACGAATGGATCTGGGAATAAAAAGACAAGCCCTTCATTGTTATGATCTGCGTTTTTACCACCCATTTACAGAAGAGCTGCTGGAGTTCAAGCAGCCTTTAGCCGCAGACATGGAGGCAGTTGTGAGACGGTTTGAAGAATAAGGCGAGGTGAGATTGGTTTGGATGAAAATCAAGAATTAGAGGAAAGATTTGCCCAGTTGACTCAAGATTTAAGGGAAAATAATATTCAGGCATTCAGAAACAGTTTTTTAGAGATGCATATCTATGAGCAGGGGCAATTCTACCAATCTCTTACAGAAGAGAACAGGCAGCTGATCTATTCCTATCTGTCGCCTAAAGAATTAGCGGATATGTTCGATGTGATTGAAGAAGATAACGAACATATGAAAGAATATCTGGATGAGATGCGTCCTAGCTATGCAGCGGATATGCTTTCTGAGATGTATACAGATAATGCTGTCGATTTGCTTAATACGTTAGATAAAAAGCAAATTGCTAAATATTTAAGTTTGATGTCTGCAGACGATGCCAGTGAAATCAAGGAATTGCTCCATTACGAAGACGAAACAGCTGGTGCAATCATGACTACTGAATTTGTTTCGATCGTAGCAAATCAAACCGTTCGCTCTGCGATGTATGTGCTGAAGAATGAAGCAGATGTTGCTGAAACAATTTATTACATCTATGTCGTTAATCAAGAAGGTCAACTAGTGGGGGTTATTTCTCTACGCGACCTAATCGTGAATGATGATGATGCTATGATTTCTGATCTGATGAGCGAGCGGGTGCTTTCAGTTCATGTAGGCGACGACCAAGAAGATGTGGCACAAACATTCAGGGATTATGACTTCTTAGCTCTTCCTGTCACCGATTATGATGATCATTTGTTGGGAATCGTCACAGTCGATGACATCATTGACGTTATTGATGATGAAGCTGCCAGCGATTATTCAGGACTTGCCGGGGTCAATGTGGAAGAAATCAATGAAAATCCAGTAAAGGCAGCATCTCGACGTTTGCCTTGGCTAATCACTCTGTTGTTTTTAGGTATGTCTACTGCTTCTTTGATCAGTCATTATGAAGACTTGGTAAGTGAAGCGAGCATTTTAGCGGTCTTCATTTCACTGATCACAGGAACAGCTGGTAATGCTGGAACCCAGTCGCTGGCTGTGGCTGTCCGTCGACTTGCAATCTCTGATGACAAAGATCACGGGTTTGTCCGACTTGTTTTGGCTGAAGTCTTGACCGGCGTCGTAACAGGAGCTGTTACAGGGATTACGATTTTTCTGATCGTGGGCTTTTGGAAACATAATTTTATCTTAGGGTTTGTGATAGGGATGGCCATGCTGTTTGCAATAACAGTGGCGAATCTTGCAGGTAGTTTGATTCCGATGCTGATGGATCGTCTAGGATTTGATCCAGCGGTAGCAAGCGGTCCATTTATCACGACCTTGAGTGATTTGACAAGTGTACTGATTTATTTCAATATTGCCTCTTTATTTATGGGGTATTTTATGTAAAAAGCAAAAACATTGGCAACAAGTATACTGCTTGTTGCCAATGTTTTTTGTTTATAAGATTATGGCTGAAGTTCAACGATTTTAGTTCCGTGGACTTCACTCACGTTTAATTCTTTAGCTACATGTGCTGCATTCGCTGCTGTTACGCCACCACCGGGCAAAATGATCAAACGGCCATCTGCATAGTCAATCAATTCTTTGAGCCGTGGGAAATGTTCTTCAATCGTTTGATCAGCAGGGCCGCCATGCGTCAAGATACGGTCAACACCGTGCGCTGCTAGCCAATCGATTGCTTCAAATTGCCGTTCTTCAGGAATACTATCAAAAGCCATATGGAAGGTGATCTGTACGCCTTCTGCGGTTTCGATCAATAGTTCCAATGCTTCTTCGTCTAGCCATCCTGAGGGAGTAAGACAACCAAAAACTACGCCATCCGTCCCTAATTTTTTTGCTTCAATCAAATCAGTATGCATAATTTTCAATTCGATATCGTTATAGACAAAATCGCCCCCTCTAGGACGGATAATCGTCATTACAGGGATATTTTTTTCCCCTGCGTAACTTAATGTTTCTTCGATCACACCAGTACTTGGGGTCGTTCCGCCGACCGCTAAGTTGTCACATAATTCGATTCGGTTAGCTCCTCTGGCAATTGCCAGAGGAATAGATGTGTAGTTTTCAGCACAAAATTCTTTGATCATCTGATCTTCTCCTTTGTCTTTCGCTTTCTTCTAGGCATTGTATCATATTTTTACCAGTTGCCAAAGTGAGCATCTAACGGTAAGATAAAACAGAAATGAGGGGGAACTATGTTAAAAAAAATTGACCGAGGACGACAGTTTTTGGCAGAAAAACATCAGCTGTTCCGCTGTCCAGTTTGCCAAGAAGAGGTAGAAAAGTCTGATAATGGCTTGATATGCAAAAAGAATCACCGTTTTGATCTGTCCAAAAAAGGAACACTTTACTTTTTATCCCACGCGGTTAAAACAGAATATGATCAAGAAATGTTCGTTCCAAGGCGTAGAATGATCCAATCAGGCATGTACCAGCCTGTTATTGAGACTATTGCACAGCATCTGCCTAATGAAGTCTCGCTATTAGATGTCGGCTGCGGAGAAGGAAGCTTCTTGAATGAACTTTCAAAATTGAAAAAGATTCAAACTGCTGTTGGATTTGATATTTCAAAAGAAGGGGTCTATGCAGCTACGGAACAATCTGTCGAGGCATTTTGGTGTGTAGCGGATTTGACCAATTTGCCATTTGCTGATCAGACATTTAACACGATCTTAAATATCTTTTCGCCTTCTCATTACCAAGAATTTCAACGTGTACTGTCAGAAGATGGAGAGGTGCTGAAGGTAGTGCCGCAAGAAAATTATTTAAAAGAACTGCGTCAGGCTTTTTATCCGAATCAACCTGAAAAGCAAAGTTATTCCAATGATCGTGTAGTCGCAAAGTTTACTGAATCGATGAAACTAACTGAACGTCAGCGTGTGACCTATGAATTTGAGATACCAGAAGAAAATCGAAAAGATCTTTTAGCAATGTCGCCCTTAGAGTGGCAAGTGGAGGAAGAAATCAAAGCAGACTTGTACAAGAATCCTTTGAATAAGATTACAATTGACATAGAATTATTAAAAGGAACTAAGAGAAAACGGTTTTCTAGTAGTTTTTAAAGAGTAGAGGTTGCAAAAGTAAGTTGAGGGTGTTATAGTAGCAACAAGTTGTTTTTTCATTGGTTTTTATCAGGTTCCTGTTCTGATAAAAGTTAGTGAGAAGAGCTTCACTAACGTAACGACTCGCAGTGACTGACACCGAGTTGATACGTTTTTTTTTATGCAAAAATCAAATTGTCAGAAAATAGAAACGAACATAAATATGAGAGGAATGATCCTGATGAATCATATCGTTTTATTCGAACCGTTAATACCTGCAAACACCGGAAATATTGCCCGTACGTGTGCGGCCACGAATACGCCGCTTCATTTAATTGAGCCCCTAGGTTTTTCAACGGATGACAAACACCTGAAACGAGCAGGGTTAGATTATTGGAATGATGTAAATATTACTTATCACAGTGATTTAGAAGCTTTTTTAGCATTTTTAGGTGATCGTAAACTACACTTGATCTCAAAATTTGCCCATAAGGTATACAGTGAAGAAAATTTTGCTGATGGAGAAGAGCACTTCTTTTTATTTGGAAAGGAAACAACTGGCTTGCCAGAAGCGTTTATGCGCGAAAACGAGGAAAAGTGTTTGCGCATCCCTATGAATGATGAGCATGTTCGTTCATTGAATTTATCGAATACAGCTGCAATGATTGTGTACGAAGCACTTCGTCAGCAAGGATTCCCTAATTTAGAATTAACGCACCATTATGAAAATGACAAGCTGGATTAGACAGTTTATTATATAGTAAAATAAAAGAAAGACAGGAGTTTGCTGCGTATGGAACTATATTTTACCCGACATGGGAAGACACAATGGAATCAGGAAAGACGTTTTCAAGGGAGCAATGGCGATTCTCCGCTTTTGCCTCAAAGTTATGAAGAAATCAAAGCATTTGGGAAAAAAGTAAAATATGTTCCTTTTAAAGCAATTTATTCCAGTACAGCAAAACGAGCACGCGATACAGCAGAAGGTATCAATAAAGAGCTTGCTCGTCCGGTAGAGATTTTTTATACAGATAAACTGCGAGAACTAGGGCTAGGTACTTTAGAAGGACAATCAATCGATGAAATGTATCAGAAATACCCAGAGAATCTGCCGAATTTGCGTAATCACTTAGATCTATATGATCCTTCTCCTTTTCATGGAGAAACGATTGAATCAGCAATCACACGTATTGAAACTGTTGTAGCGGATGCGGTTGCTCAACATAAAAACGGACCTCTTTTATTCGTAGGTCATGGGGCCTCATTAACTGCTGCCATTCAATGGATGACAGGGAAAGAGCTAAGTGAGTTGCGGGAAATGGGCGGTTTGTTCAATAGCAGCCTGACGATTTTAGAGACTGAAGAGCCTTGCAAATTATTGCCGTATGAACTGAAAGTATGGAACCAAACAGATTTTTTAGGAACTGAAACAGCACCAGAACCTTTACTATAGAAGAAGGAGGCGGCTTCCGATGCAGCCAGAAGAAATGCCTTATTTCGTTGGTACAGTTGCCGCGATTTTTTTTCAAAATCCTAGTAATTTTTACAAAGTGCTTTTGGTACACATCAGCGAAACCACAGCTGATTACCGTGAAAAAGAAATTGTAGTTACCGGAAGCTTTGGCGATATTCAAGAAAATGAGACCTATCGTTTTTATGGAGAACTAGTGGATCACCCTAAATACGGAAGACAACTTAAAGTCGAAAGATATGAGCAAGAAAAACCAACAACTGCGAATGGGATCGTAGCTTATCTTTCCAGCGAAAAATTCCCTGGGATCGGTAAGAAAACAGCAGAGAAAATCGTCGAGTTGCTGGGAGAAGATGCTATCGAAAAAATCATTGCTGATCCTTCGGTATTAAAACAAGTCTCTGGTTTAACTAAGCCAAAAAGAGAAATGCTTGCTGAAACGATTCGTCTAAATCACGGGATGGATCAAGTAATCATGGGATTGAATCGTTATGGATTCGGTAGTCAGTTAGCCTTCAGTATTTATCAGACCTATAAGAACGAGTCTTTGGATATCATCGAAGAAAATCCGTATCAGCTAGTCGAAGACATAGAAGGAATCGGGTTCAAACGTGCAGATAATCTAGCCGAACAAATCGGTATTGCAGCAGATTCACCTAGAAGAATCCGAGCAGCCATCTTGCATCAGATTTTTCAGCATGCTGTTCAAACAGGAGATACATACGTACCGGCGGAAACATTGCTTCAGCAAACCATCCGTATTTTAGAAACAAGTCGTCCAATCGAAATTCTGCCTGATCAGGTTGCTACTGTGATTATCCAGCTTGTTGAAGAAGGAAAAATCCAACAAGAAGAAACGAATCTTTACGAAAACAGTTTGTATTTTTCTGAATGGGGAATCGGCAATTCCATCCAACGTCTGCTCAGCCGTAAAAAAGAAATCCATTATCCTGAAAAAGAAGTGCAGAAAAATATTCGGCGTATCGAAAAAATATTCGGTATACAATATGGACCCTCGCAAGAACAAGCAATCGCTGAAGCCATCCGTTCTCCTCTATTTATTTTAACAGGAGGACCAGGTACGGGGAAAACTACTGTGATCAATGGGATCGTTAATCTTTTTGCAGAGTTGAATGGTCTGGAATTGGACCCGTCAAAATATACCCAAGAAATTTTTCCTATTCTGCTTGCAGCACCCACTGGCCGGGCAGCTAAACGAATGAATGAGACAACAGGTCTGCCTGCCAGCACAATCCATCGTTTACTTGGGCTGAATGGACGAGAAAAAACACCTTCAGTCAGCACGAAAGAATTAGAAGGCGGACTTTTGATCGTTGATGAGATGTCTATGGTCGATACATGGCTGGCTAACACATTATTCAAAGCGATTCCGACGAATATGCAAGTTATCCTAGTAGGAGATAAAGATCAGCTTCCTTCTGTCGGTCCTGGACAAGTGCTACATGACCTTTTGGAAATCGAACAAATTCCTAAAATGGAACTCAATCAGATCTATCGACAAGGTGATGGTTCTAGTATTATTCCTCTTGCCCATGAAATCAAAGAAGGGCGTCTACCAAAAGATTTCACAAAGAATCAAAAAGATCGTTCCTATTTCCGAAGCGACGCGTATCAAATTGAACCCCTGATCTCTAAAATTGTGGAAAAGGCGAAAAATAAGGGATTCCGTGCACAAGATATCCAAGTATTAGCACCAATGTATCGGGGACCTGCAGGAATCGATGCGTTAAATAAAATGATGCAGGAGATATTCAATCCAGGGAGACCTGGGAAAAAGGAAGTGCATTGGAACGACACCGTTTATCGGATAGGAGACAAAGTACTCCAGTTAGTCAATACTCCTGAATTGAATGTATTCAATGGGGATATGGGAGAAATCACGGGGATTATCTTGGCAAAAGATTCGGAAGATAAAGTGGATGAATTAGTTATCCAGTTTGATGCAAATGAGGTCACTTATAAAAGAAACGAGTGGAATAAAATTACTCTTTCTTATTGTTGCTCGATCCATAAATCACAGGGCAGTGAATTCAAAATGGTCATTTTGCCCATGGTTCATCAATATCAGCGCATGCTTCAGCGTAATCTACTCTACACGGCGGTTACTCGGAGTAAGGAACTGTTGATTTTGTTAGGGGAAGAGCAAGCGTATGCCACTTGTGTAGCGAATGAATCGGCAAGCCGAATGACTACGTTGAAATCAAGAATCATCGATAATGAAAAAATGACTATCACTCTGCGGACAAAATTAGCAGCTTATGAAGATTCTTTGATTGGAAATGATCCATTTGAAGATGGGACCTATACGAAAGAGTCGCAGGACATAAAAGAACAGTTACCTATAAAAGACGACAGTGGAACGAATGAATCGAAAAACCAAGTAATGGAAACAGTGGAACCAGATCTGTTTTCTTCATCGATTGTGGAAGAAAAGAAAGAAGAGATAGAACCTGCTGTTCCTAAGGAGTTCGTTCTTACTGCAGAAGCGATTAATCAGAAATTAGTAGATCCAATGATTGGTATGGAAAACATTACACCGTATACATTATAAAAGAATCTGACGATACGGATGCGCTATTTATTGGCAATATTGATCACTTAAAAAGCGGATGTGACACGACTTGTGCCTCATCCGCTTTTTGAAATTATTCTTGGTGACTTGGAGTGAAATTGTAGGCTCTTCTTGATAAACGGTGTTCAAAAGCCGGTTTCTCGGTATGAAGACAAATTTTTGCAAAAATGCGAGCAACCGTTTCCGCAAAATTTTTCTTTATACTCGAAATTACTTGAAAAATAACTGGTTTTTTGTAGAAAATTGCAGATCAAAAGGACGAGGAGCGACATCTTCTCCATCTTCTTGACCATATTGCGGCGTTGTTGAAACAATTCGTAATCTGTTTGTTGTGTAGTGATGGAAATATTTCGATTTCAATTGTTTTTTCTGCATAAGTAAAAGGATAAGCCATATGATTTTAAAAATATTGATTCGTTCGACCATGACAAAATCAATGACTGGTTTAGACGCATCTGCAGTTGGAGCAATTGCGATTCCTCCTCCAAAAAAAGGATGCTTCGTTGCTGTACATAAAAATGCATTTGAAAAACTTAACTGCTTTCCTCCTGCATCCACTAGAATTGGAAATCCTTTTTGAGTAAATAAAGTCCGGAGAATAGAGAACAAATACGAAAAAGAACCTAAGTTGTATTTGTTCAATCGCTCTTTTGTAGAAGAATGATTTGTCGCGTGGACGATAGCTGCATCTAACCCAATACCGAAATTATTAACAGCTATTCCTTTTTTTTCACTTATTTTTTCTTCATAAGCCATTATATGGACTTTATCTGGTGATTGAGCTGCTAAAATCAGCTGAAGTGCTTTTTTAGGATTCTTGGAAAGTCCCGCTCCTCGAGCAAAATCATTTCCAGAGCCTGCTGGAATATAAGCAACAGGAAATTCAACTTCCATCTGATAGAAAGTATCAAGTACCTGATGCAAGGTACCGTCTCCTCCTACGATGATCAAAAGAGGGAAAGTTTCGATTGTTTCCTGTTCTTCTGTCCAAGGTACTAATGTTTCTTTTGCCAGAATTTCAGCAATCTCCGCATCATGTCCTTTGTATTCACTGTAATGAAGGGTATAGTCGACATGTTTATTTTTTAATACCGGCAAGATTTTTTCTGCTACTTTAAGGCCGTTTCCACTGCCTGCCGATGGATTGATCAATAAATGATAATGGAATTTCATATTTTCCTCCTGCTATTCAATAAAACAAGATATTTTAATCATCCTGTTTGCTGGTTAACCAATAATTAGCAAGCTTTTTCTATTTTTGGAATGAAAGAAACTTGTTTTTTACAAAAAAACACCTGTTACAAAATTAATTCTTGGTTATTATAGCAGAAGACTAGGAGAATGAAAAAGGTCTGGAGACCGAAAAACACAAAAAAGCCTAGCAAGCGCATCATCCATTACTTACGTAAGGAGAAGTTCCAAGGTTCGGTATGTCCACTTAGACCTTCAGCTGCCTGCTAGACTATTCTCTAGTAAGAGGTTGCTCAAATTCCCACATCCTTTTTTATTTATTTAAGTTTCACAACAATTCTGTTCGTGCAGAACCTACTTCGTCTGCTTTACTGGGAATTCTTATGACCCCTTACACTTATCTTATACCATATTTTGAGACCTTTGGCAAACGTTTACATTTTTGCTTATTTACTTTTTTCAAAAGTAGATAAGACAGATTGAAATAAATGAAAAGTCTGTTATAATTATTGTTTGTTTCACATAATCGCGGTTCATCAACCATCCCGCGTTAAAAAAACTAGGAGAAACGAGGAGAGAAAATGCAAAAAACGAAAAGCAGACAACGGTTGTCCGTAATCGTTGTAAATGGTATCGTCATGGCTCTTTATCTAGCGTTAACTATTTTAGTTGCGCCTGTATCCTCAGGGCCGATCCAGTTTCGTATTTCAGAAAGTTTGAATCATTTAGTTGTCTTTAACCGTAAATTACTTTGGGGAGTTTTGGGCGGGGTCATCGTCTATAATGCCTTCTTTGGATTTGGTATCATGGATGTGGTTTTCGGTGGTGGCCAAACATTGCTTTCTTTAGGTCTGACAGCTTTGTTGCAAAACAAAGTGAAAAATGTAAAGATGCGTTTAGTATTGAACACGATCTTCTTTACCATCAGCATGGGATTGATTGCTTATATGCTAGTTCCGACAGGTGGCCAAGCATTTTGGACAACCTATGGTACACTTGCATTAAGCGAGTTCATCATCATGGCTGTTTCAGCACCACTGATGTATTATTTAGATCGTTCGCTTGATTTTGAAAAGCGTGTCTAATTGTAAAAAAACGACAAAAGAAAGCAGCTGAGCTGTATTTCTTTTGTCGTTTTTATTATGCTTCTTGGTTTTGCAAATTTTCGATTTCTACCACTTTATAATTCTTTTTCTCTAAGTGGTTGACGATCGTTTCACATACTTTTGGTTCAGTGTTCGCCGGCAGCGTAATCAATGTACGTCGGATATATTCGTCTTTTTCAATATCAAGAGTAATGCAGCTGGCAATGCTACTGTGTTTTGAAATGATTTTTGCGATAGCAGCCAGATCTCCTTGCTTTCCTGTAGAAGCAATTGTCAGCACATAGCTTCCTTGTTCTACGCTCCAAGATTGGGAGAGCATATTAAGTAATGTGCTATGTGTCAAAATACCATAAAAATGATTTTCACTGTCAAGGACAGCAATATAAGGTAGCTCTTTGATCGTAAAGAATACTTTGAAGAAAGAAGTATCCAGATAAATGAACTTTGTGGCATTTTTCAAAAGATGAGTGACAGGAAGCGTCATATCACCGCCGTTTGCTTTATGACGATAGATGTGCATTTTGTAAATATTTCCACGGAAAATATTCCCTGAAGAATCTAAGATCGGCACACAACGGTATCCGGAAGTTTCTAAAATTTTTAATGCTTCTTCTAATGTACTAGTCTCTGTAACGGTTGTCAGATCTTTTTTCTTATATACAAGTGTTTTTAATAGCATCGCTATACCTCCAATTGTCTCATTTTAGCTTAATTTCAAATTAATCATATCATAATTTTATCTAAAACAATAGATAGTTTATTTCACAAATTGACAAGTAAAAAGTTACGTGATACTGTTATTAAGTATAAGTCTGATTCTCAGCAAGGGGGCAGAAGTAAATGGCAAAGAAAAAAGCAGCACTCGCTTGTTCCGTTTGTGGGTCTCGTAACTACACAAAATCAGTCAGTGAAGGAAAAAGCGGCGAACGTTTAGAAATCAACAAATTTTGTAAATATTGTAATCAATATACATTACATAAAGAAACGAAATAAACAGCAAAGGAGGATGTCTCATGAAATTTCTAAAAAGCGTAAAAGATGAAATCAAACAAGTAACTTGGCCAAACAGAAAACAACTTCGTAAAGATACGTTGGTAGTTATCGAAACTTCTATTCTTTTCGGGTTGATGTTTTACGTAATGGATACAGCAATCCAAAGTTTATTTGGCTGGATCTTAAAATAACTCGCTAGCCACAATGTGCTTTTAGTGCTATAATGAAGCGAAAGAAAAACTTCGGGTGTACTGAGGTTTTTTTATTTTACAATGAAATGAGGAGCCTTCAATGGAATCTTTTGAAAAAAACTGGTATGTCTTGCATACATATTCAGGATATGAAAACAAAGTAAAAGCAAATATCGAATCTCGTGCGCAAAGTATGAAAATGGCCGACTTTATTTTCCGTGTCGTTGTTCCTGAAGAAAAAGAAACAGAAGTCAAAAATGGGAAAGAAAAAGAAATCGTTCATAAAACATTTCCAGGATATGTTCTTGTTGAAATGATCATGACAGACGCTTCCTGGTATGTTGTCCGTAACACACCAGGCGTGACAGGATTCGTTGGTTCACACGGAGCTGGAAGCAAACCAGCACCACTACTTCCAGAAGAAGTCAATCATATCTTGCGTTCTATCGGCATGAGTCTACGACAAAATGATCTAGAAGTAGAAGTTGGCGAAGTTGTGAAAATCATCGAAGGCGCATTTGCTGGATTAGAAGGACAAGTAACAGAAGTTGACGGAGAAAAAGAAAAATTGAAAGTCAACATCGATATGTTTGGTCGTGAAACAAGTACAGAACTTGATTTCGATCAAGTAGATAAAATCGATTAATAAAGAGACTTGAAATGTCGATCATACGATTGACCTTTCAAGTCTTTCTTTTTTCTATATGGAAAGGAAGAGGCGAATGACAAATCAAATCAAAAATGTATGCAAACATGCGGCTACAGCAGCTTTAGTGCTTATCAGCTTGTTTGCGATAAGTGGTTGCCAGACGACGAAGACGAATACTACTGCAGTTTCTGATAAAGAAAAAACGGTAGAATCCAGTAAAGTGATAGAAAAAACCACTATTCCAACACTTTTTTTCCATGGCTACAGCGGGACAGAAAATTCCTTTAAAGGGATGTTGCAACGTTTGGAAAAAAATCAAAAAGCAGTAAAAGAATTAGTTTTAATAGTAGGAGCAGATGGACAAATACAAGCAGAAGGGGACTTGTCTGGAAAAGCAGACAATCCGATGGTCCAAGTATTGTTTGAAGATAATAAAAACAACGAGTGGAACCAAGCAGAATGGATCAAATCTTGTCTTTTGTATCTGAAAGAAAACGAGGGCATAGACAAAGTCAACATAGTGGGGCATTCCATGGGAGGAGTTAGTGCATTACGCTATTTAGGAACATATGGACAGGATACGTCATTGCCGCAAGTTCAGACATTTACGGCAATTGGTGCACCTTTTAATGATTTTGTCGATGACAGTGGGCAATCTCTGACAGAGGAGTTAGCAAAGGGGCCTGCTGTTGTTTCTAGCCGCTATCAAGATTATCAGCAAATGATCGGAAATATGCCTACAACTACTCGATTTTTCCTGATTGCCGGACAATTAGATGAAGCAGACTTGAGTGATGGGACAGTACCGTTAAACAGTGCATTAGCTGTCTATGCGTTGTTGAAACAACACGGAAATGAAGTAGAAGAAAAAATAGTAAAAGGCGAAAATGCCGCTCATAGTATGCTTCATGAAAACCAAGAAGTAGATCAGCTTGTTAGTCGATTTGTTTGGAACGAATAGCAAGAAAAGGATCCGAGAGTAAATGTTTGCTTACTTTTTGTAAGGATAGTATGATTTATATGTAATTAAGAAGATGAAAGAAGGATCTACTATGACTTATCATACAAGTAATGAAGAACATCCAATCGATATCGTAAACATTGCCTCACTAGAAGGTCTTGTAAAAGAGCGCATGGAAGCAGGAGCTTTTGGCTATATTCGCGGTGGTTCTGAAGATGAGTGGACGATGAAAGAAAATACGACTTCTTTTAATACAAAAAAAATCATGCCACGGATATTACGCGGAATCGACTCAGCAGATTTGCATACATCAGTTTTTGGAATTGAATTAGACACACCGATTATCCAAGCGCCATCAGCGGCCCAAGGATTGGCACATGAAAAAGGGGAAGCTGATACAGCTAAAGGGGTAGCTGCTGCTGGATCAATCTTTTCCATCAGCACTTATGCGAACACGACAATCAAAGATGCAGCAGATGCAGCGCCAGGTGCACCGCAGTTTTTCCAATTATATATGAGTAAAGACGATGGATTCAATGAGTTCATTTT
This sequence comes from Enterococcus sp. 2STP, assembly GCF_032465635.1. NCBI lineage: Bacteria > Bacillati > Bacillota > Bacilli > Lactobacillales > Enterococcaceae > Enterococcus > Enterococcus sp. 2STP. The sequence goes on along the minus strand of NZ_JAWDJH010000013.1, from coordinate 204,955 downwards.
GAAAAAAGCAGTAGAAGCAGGAGCTAAAGCCATCATTTTAACGGCAGATTCAACGCTCGGTGGTTACCGTGAAGAAGATGTGATCAATCAATTCCAATTTCCATTACCAATGCCTAATTTAGCTGCTTATAGCGAACAAAGTGCAAGTGGGAATGGCGAAGGAAAAGGAATTGCAGAAATTTATGCAGCTGCAAAACAAGGCTTGACACCAGATGACATCAAAACAATCAAAGAAATCACCAATCTTCCAGTCATCGTAAAAGGAATACAATCGCCAGAAGATGCAGTCATCGCTATCTCTGCAGGGGCAGATGGTATCTGGGTATCTAATCATGGGGGGCGACAATTAGACGGAGGTCCTGCTTCCTTTGAAGTATTGCCAAAAATTGCCGAAGTAGTCAATAAACGTGTACCAGTGATTTTCGACTCTGGCGTCCGTCGAGGAGAACATGTCTTTAAAGCTTTGGCAAGTGGTGCTGACTTAGTTGCGATTGGCCGACCAGTGATCTATGGATTGAATCTAGGTGGGGCAGAAGGGGTAACTTCTGTTTTTGAACACCTGAACAAAGAATTGTTGATCACGATGCAACTTGCAGGAACAAAAACGATTGATGAAGTAAAAAATACGAAATTGATGGATTAATAAAAAAACGAAGAGAGGCCTAACTGTGCGTCTCTTCGTTTTTTTGTGATGAAAATAACTAATCTCTTAATACTCGAAACTAGGCAGCTTTTTTACGACCTCTTATTTAAAATCTCTTCTGTAAGTCGCTTAGCAGTTGGCGTAACAGCTAAGCCGCCTTCTGCTGTCTCTTTGAAAATCGATGGCATTTGTCGTCCGACTTGATACATCGCAGCAACGACTTCATCCGGTGGAATGACACTTTCGATACCCGCTAATGCCATGTCAGCAGAGATGAAAGCTTGAGAAGACCCTAAAGCATTACGTTTGACACAAGGTACTTCAACTAAACCTGCAACAGGATCGCAAATCAGTCCCATCATATTTTTCAATGTGATGGCTACTGCTTGAGCTGCTTGATGAGGAGTCCCATTTTTTGCGCAAACCAAAGCTGCCGCCGCCATTGCACTTGCAGAACCAACTTCTGCTTGACAACCCCCTTCTGCGCCACTAATAGAAGCGTTGTTCGCGATTACTAACCCGAAAGCGCCAGCAGTAAACAAAAATTCCAATTGCTGTTCATGTGACAAACCAAGCCGATCTCGGACAGCCATTAACACACCAGGAACAACCCCCGCACTTCCAGCAGTCGGTGTAGCACAAATCAATCCCATTTTTGCATTGACTTCGTTAACAGCTACAGCGTTGCGTACAGCCTTTAAGATCGTTTCTCCGCTCAAAAAATCTGCCTCGTTCAAATAATCATCTAATTTTTTTGCATCGCCACCGGTAATCCCTGTGACGGAGGTGACACCTTCTTTTCCCTCGTTGATCGATTGTTCCATTACTGAAAGATTTTTTTCCATAATCGCAATGATCTGACTACGGGAACGACCGCTCATTTCCATTTCAACTGCAATCATCAATTCTGCTACACTTGAATAAGCTTTCGCTTGGTCTACTAATTCTTCAATCGATAAAAACATTTTTTCAGCTCCTTAATCGAAATAGTTTACGCTGTCGATATTTGGCAGATGTTTGAGTCTTCTTACTGTTTCTTCAACTTGAGGATTATCTACTTCAATGATCATGATGGCACTTTCGCCTTTTGATTCCCGTGTCACTGTCATAGTACCGATATTCGTATTGGTTTCAGAAAGTATACCAGTCACTTTAGCGATCATCCCTGGAACATCTTGGTGAACAACGATCAAGGTAGGTGTTCCCATGCTTAAAGAAATTTTGAATCCATTCAATTCAGAAATCTGGATATTGCCACCGCCGATCGAAATGCCAGTAACTGAAAGCTTTCGTGTTCCTTTTTTTAGAAGCATCTTTACAGAATTCGGATGTTCGGCTTTTTCACTCTTAGGAACAAACAAGACTTCCATGCCTGCTTCATATGCCAATTTCAAAGAATCAGCTAAACGTTCATCATCAGGTTCCATTCCTAATAGACCGCCAACTAATGCAATGTCTGTTCCGTGCCCCCGATAGGTTTTTGCAAATGATTCATATAGATAAATATCTACAGAATCAGGTTGCTCGCCAAATATACTGCGTACGATCTTCCCAATTCTAGCTGCTCCAGCTGTGTGGGAGCTACTTGGACCAATCATCACAGGTCCAATAATATCAAAGACACTTCTATACCTTAAATCTTTCATTTTCTCCACCTCATTTTGTTATGTAGGAATCTTTGTACAAGGGTCTAAAAAAACCGCGTTATTGTTTGCTTTCATCTGTTGAACCATGCTAGCGCAAGTGTAACATAAAAGAAGAAATGGGAACGAAAAATTGTTGTTTTTTTAGAATAAATTTAGCGTTTATTCAAGCAAAATGTAAAAATAGCAGAAAAAAATCTTGAAAAAACAAATAAATTTGCTATACTGTACCAGTGTGCATTGTTTTGCACATTATTTGTCTGGATTTTTTCAGATCAGATAAAACGTGGGAGGAGAAATATGCATCTCCAATTAACCACATCACGGACTTAAGGAGGTATGTCTCGTGGCAAAGAAAGTAGAAAAAATCGTTAAATTGCAAATTCCTGCAGGGAAAGCAACTCCAGCTCCACCAGTAGGTCCTGCACTAGGTCAAGCGGGTATCAATATCATGGGATTCACAAAAGAATTCAACGCTCGTACAGCTGATCAAGCAGGTTTGATCATTCCGGTTGTTATTTCTGTATACGAAGACCGTTCATTCACATTCGTTACAAAAACACCGCCAGCTGCTGTTCTATTGAAAAAAGCAGCTAAAATCGAAAAAGGTTCAGGTGAACCAAACAAAAATAAAGTTGCGAAAGTTTCTAGCGATCAAGTAAGAGAAATCGCTGAATTAAAAATGGAAGACCTAAACGCAGCTAACGTTGAAGCAGCAATGCGCATGGTTGAAGGAACTGCACGAAGCATGGGGATCACTGTAGAATAATCTCTACACCCTAAGACAGCAGCTTCTCAGTTGGCTCTATATTGAAAGATATAGAACACGTGGGAGGTACAACCGTTATAACCACAATCAAGGAGGAACCAAAATGGCTAAAAAGAGCAAAAAAATGCAAGATGCATTAAAAAAAGTTGATTCAAGTAAAGTTTATCCTGTTGCCGAAGCAGTAGCTTTAGCAAAAGAAACAAACATTGCAAAATTTGATGCAACAGTTGAAGTTGCATACCGTTTGAACGTAGACCCTAAAAAAGCAGACCAACAAATCCGTGGTGCTGTTGTATTACCAAACGGAACTGGTAAAACACAAACTGTTTTAGTTTTTGCTAAAGGAGACAAAGCAAAAGAAGCTGAAGCAGCTGGTGCAGATTTCGTAGGTGACGACGACATGGTTCAAAAAATCCAAAACGGATGGTTTGACTTTGACGTAGTTGTTGCAACACCTGATATGATGGCTACTGTAGGTCGTCTAGGACGTGTATTAGGACCAAAAGGCTTAATGCCAAACCCTAAAACTGGTACAGTTACAATGGATGTAACAAAAGCAGTAAACGAAGTGAAAGCTGGTAAAGTAACTTACCGTGTAGACAAAGCTGGAAACATCCATGTACCAATCGGAAAAGTTTCATTTGATGATGAAAAATTAGTTGAAAACTTTGCAACAATCCATGATGTATTGCTAAAAGCTAAACCATCAGCAGCTAAAGGTCAATACATGAAAAATGTAACGATCACAACAACATTTGGACCTGGTATCCATGTTGACCAAGCTTCTTTCTAATCAAATATTAGAACGTTGATTGATCCAACTGAAAAATAATTCTTGACTCAACTAGTTTAGCATGCTAAGCTAGTTGAGGTTAATAATTAACTTGTACCGAAGACAGTAGGTGGCTCCAAGCCTTAATTTCCTACCGAGGACGTTTATTGAATATATTCAATAGTCCCTCTATGTCTGCGGTGGCATAGAGTTTTTTATTGTGAATCACTATGAACGAAGTGAAGAGATGATGAACAATACTGGTTGAGCAAAGCGAAAGGAGTTTCCTTTCGAGCAAAGCGAGTAGAATCACTATGAACGAAGTGAATAGATGATGAACAATACTGGTTGAGCAAAGAAACTATACAAGTGATTTGCCTTTTCAGTTCAAAAAACTCTTCCATCAAAATTCAGGAGGTGAAACTCAAAAATGAGTGAAGCAATTATCGCAAAAAAAGCAGCAATCGTTGATGAAGTAAGCGAAAAATTTACAGCAGCTGCATCAGTAGTAGTCGTTGACTACCGCGGATTAACAGTTGATGAAGTAACACGTTTACGTAAACAACTTCGTGATGCTAACGTAGAAATGAAAGTTATCAAAAACTCAATCCTTTCACGTGCAGCTAAAAAAGCTGGCCTTGAAGGCATGGACGAAGTATTCACTGGACCTACAGCCGTTGCATTCAGTAACGAAGATGTAGTTGCACCAGCGAAAATCATGGACGAATTTGCTAAAGAAGCAAAAGCATTAGAAATCAAAGGCGGTATCATCGAAGGTAAAGTATCTTCATTGGAAGAAATCACAGCATTGGCAAAATTGCCAAATCGCGAAGGACTTCTATCTATGTTGCTATCTGTACTACAAGCGCCAGTCCGCAACGTGGCTTACGCTGTCAAAGCAGTGGCAGACAAAGAAGATGGAGATGCAGCTTAATTGCCGCATAAAGTATTAAATAAAAAAGAACATTTAAACGGAGGAAATTATAATGGCATTGAACATTGAAAACATCGTTGCTGAGTTAAAAGAAGCAACTATCCTAGAACTTAACGACCTAGTTAAAGCTATTGAAGAAGAATTTGGCGTATCTGCTGCTGCTCCTGTAGCTGTAGCTGCTGCTGGTGGCGCTGCTGCTGCTGAAGAACAAACAGAATTCACTGTAGAATTAACTGCAGCTGGAGACCAAAAAGTTAAAGTTATCAAAGCAGTTCGTGAAGCAACTGGCTTAGGCTTGAAAGAAGCTAAAGCTGTAGTTGATGGCGCTCCTGCACCAGTTAAAGAAGGCGTATCTAAAGAAGAAGCTGACGAATTGAAAGCTAAACTTGAAGAAGTTGGCGCATCTGTAACTGTTAAATAATTTTTTAACTATTTAAAAGCACTGAGATCCTATCTTGGATTTCGGTGCTTTTTTGTTTTTATGTTAAACTATTATTTAATGAATATAGTTTTTTTCAGGAGGTAATATGAAAAAGAAAAAAATCCGATTGATTTTGATCACGTTGGGAATCGTTCTGATACTGATGGTGGGCTATCGGTTGTATTTGGAATACCAGACAGATATACAATTATTTTTGAACCCGAAAGCAAGTAAAGCACAGCTACTGGCTCATATCCGTTCTCACGGATTTTTCGCAGGGCTTCTTTTAGTCGTATTAACGGCAGTGATGTGTGCTGTTCCCGGTATCCCTACTTCGGTTATTGGTGTCATTGCCGGATTGAGCTTTGGTCCGTTCATTGGGGCAGGTATCAATGTTTTAGGGAATGCTCTGGGCAATATCTCCGCTGTGTTTTTGATGCACCGATTGAAGTTTTTAGACAAGAAAACTGAAAAAAATCATTGGGTGCGATCCATTCGGCAAATGAGACATCCAAAAATAGGCGTAATGTTAGGTTACATGATACCGGTGATCCCATCTTCTATGGTCAATTTTGCTGCAGATGCGATGAAACTGCCTCTTCAGCAAATCGTAATGTCGATCGTGATTGGAGTCATCCCTTCATCTGTGTTGTATGCGTGTGGGGGAGAAGCTCTGTTTCACGGATATAACAAAACTGCAGTCACGTTGGTTGCAAGTGTTACTGTGTTAGTAGGGTTAGTTGTCTTCATTTATAAAGATCGCAAGAAAAAACAAGGAAAACAAAGACAAAAATAATAAGTATGGCGAATAGTTGTATTTTTCTATTTCCAATCTTTTCCATAAGTTGTAAACTAAGATAGGAAATGGGGGAAATCAATGGAGAGTAAAGAAAAAACATCTTTAACAACATCGCTTATTTTATTATTATCAATCACTTGCGGCGTCGTTGTTGCTAATATGTATTATATCCAGCCGATTGGAACAAAAGTAGCAGCTAGTTTATCTGTTAGCACAAGTGCAGTCGGGATATTGACAATGCTGACCCAGTTAGGCTATGCACTAGGGCTACTGTTTTTAGTTCCTTTAGGGGACGTGGTGGATCGTCCAAAATTAATTATACGAATGGCAGCGTTATCTGCTATCTCGCTGTTGGCCGCTTTTTTTGCGCCTTCGTTTACGTTATTTGCATGCGCTTCTTTTTTAATAGGATTACTTTCGATCGTGCCGCAAATCATCATTCCTTACGGTGCGGTACTAGCGGGACCAAAAGCAAGAGGAAAAGTCATGGGAACATTGCTTAGCGGTTTACTCGTGGGGATTTTGCTTTCTCGGACGGTATCTGGTATTGTTGCCAGTCTTTTTTCTTGGCGGATGATCTATTTATTTGCTTTATGTGCAGTCGGGATTCTTACACTTCTGCTTTACTGGAAGATGCCGCGTTCTGTTCAGCAAAGTAGTACATCTGTTTCATACCTTGATTCACTCAAAAGTTTGCCGCATTTAGTTGCCTCTCAACGTTTATTAAGAGAAGCGGCAGTCAGCGGATTTTTTATGTTTGGCACATTTTCGATCTTTTGGTCTACGTTGATTTTTTATATCAGCAGTCCCGCTTACAATTGGGGGACTTTTGAAGCAGGGATATTAGCGATTTTTGGGTTGTCTGGAGCAGTCGCTGCACCTATCGTGGGACGACTGGCAGATTCTTATTCTGAAAGAAAAATTGTATATATGGGACTTGTTATGCAAACAATAAGTTTTATTGCTTTATTGGTTGGCGGAAGCCATTTGGCCATTTTGCTTTTAGCTATTATTTTATTAGACGTCGGGAATCAATTTGGTCAAGTCGCCAATCAAACACGAGTACAAGGACTAGGAGAAGCAGCAAGCAACCGAAATAATACTGTATTTATGTTTATGTACTTTATTGGAGGTGCGGCTGGTTCATTGCTAGGGACGACCATGTGGCAGCAGTATGGTTGGTTAGGTGTAACGGTTAGCGGACTTGTTTTTCAGGGATGTGCGTTTTTCTTTCAATTCGTTGTTTTTCGAGAGAAAAAAGAAAACTGAACAACAAAAAAACTGATGATCATGCTATCATCAGTTTTTTTGTCTTTTTGTCTCATTATTTTGGCTCGATCTCAATAACTCGTTGAACAAGATCTTGATAAAATTCTTGTTCATGAGAGACGATGATCACCGTTCCTGGAAATTTCTGAATGCCATCTTGTAAGCTTTCTTTCGTTTCTTGATCAATATGGTTCGTCGGTTCATCGAGAATCAGTAAATTACCTTGGTTCATTGTCAACTGTGCAAGTTTCACCTTGGTTTGTTCTCCACCACTTAATGTAGTGAGAGGTTCGCTTGCTAATTGATTGACTAGTCCAGCTTTAGCTAATTGGCGACGTAATTCTTTGATAGTTGCTTTTGGAAATTGACTACTTAAGTATTGTAGTGGTGTTTCTAATGGATTTTCCCAGTACAGATCTTGTGAAAAGTAATTGATTTTTGTGTTATCTGGGAAGTGGAAATCGCCACTTATTTTTTCGATCTCACCAATCAATGTTTTTAACAAAGTAGATTTCCCAATCCCGTTGAAGCCTCGAATGGCAATATTTTCACCAAACCGGATGGTCAAATTGATTGGTGCAAGTAGCGGTCGATCATAGCCGATGACTAAATCAGTTGTTTCCACTGCCAACGTCGTGACAATAGGAGAGAATGGAAAATCAAAGACAGCTTTACTTGCTGAAGCGGGAGGTGTCAGCCGTTCGATTTTATCTAATTGTTTTTGTCGGCTTTTTGCCATCGTTGATCGGGAACCGGCTTTGTATTTCCGAATATAAGCTTCGGTCTTTTCGATTTGTTTTTGTTGAGCATGATATTGGCGCAAATAGCTTTCGCGATTTTGTTCCTTTTGTTTTAATGCTTGTTTTAGATGGCCAGTATACTTAGTAATCTTTCCAAACTCGATGTCTGCGATATGGGTGGTGATCTGATCAAGAAATTCTTGGTCATGGGAAATCACGATATACGCACCGTCAAAATCCTGAAGAAACTGCGTCAGCCATTGGATATGCTGATCATCTAAGTGATTGGTTGGTTCATCTAAGATCAGAACATCTGGGTTTTCTAAAAGTAGTTTTGCTAAAATCACCTTTGAACGTTGTCCACCACTTAGATTTTTCAACAGTGAATCTAAACCTAAGACATCGATCCCCAACCCGCTGCTCATCTCAGCAACTAAGGTGTCGATTTGATAAAACACTCCTTGGTCTAATTCCGTTTGGAGTTTCCCAGCTTTTTCCAGCAAGGAATCATCGAAGGTCTCGCTATATGTTTGGTAAAGAAAAGCAATTTTTTCTTCCTTTTCGTATTCTTTTGCGTACGCAGTTTTTAGAAATTCTTCGATCGTTAATGTTTCATCGACTTCTACATATTGATCGAGGTAACCTTTATGAATATTTTTTTGCCAATGGATCTGTCCGTCATCTGGCAGGATCTCACCAGTGATGATTTTAATCAATGTACTTTTGCCGGCTCCGTTTTGTCCGATCAGCCCAAGATGTTCGCCAGCGTTTAATTGCAGATCGACTCCTTCATAGAGGATTTTATCGCCGAACTGCTGGGTGATGTTGTTTAATGTCAGTATACTCATAATAACTCCTTTTTCATAAAAAAACTGCAGACATAAAGCGTCCACAGTGAATCAAGTGCTTGGTTTTCATGCAACATGGATTGTTTGATTGAACCATCTTATGAAACCTAACACGGATGCCCTTTTGTTGTCAAGAAAATGAAAAAAATAGAATTTGGTCTATACTGATTATTGTAAAAAGAAAAAAAGAATGCTATAATTGGGCTATACCAAAACACAAAGGAGCAATCACTATGGAAATCATTCGTGTAAAAAACGCTGAAGAAGGCGGAAAAAAAGCATTTGAAATCATCAAAGAAGGTATGAACAAAGGTGCAAAAGTATTAGGATTGGCAACAGGAAGCACACCAGTTACTTTATATAAAGAAATGACTTCAAGCGATTTGGATTTCAGTGAAATGACTTCTGTAAACTTAGATGAGTACGTTGGACTAGGTGGTTCAGATGAACAAAGCTACCGCCATTTCATGGATGTCCAATTATTTGATAAAAAACCATTCAAAGAAACATTTGTACCAGATGGGAAAGCAGAAGATCTGGAAGCAGCATGCAAAAAGTATGATCAAATCATCGATGCTCATCCAATCGATATCCAAATTTTAGGAATCGGGCAAAATGGACATATCGGTTTCAATGAACCTGGTGCTTCATTTGACGGAACAACTTCAGTAGTTGATTTGACAGAATCAACGATCAATGCAAACAAACGATTCTTTGATAAAGCAGAAGATGTACCAACAAAAGCTGTTTCAATGGGAATTGGCTCGATCATGAAAAGTAAAGAAATCGTCTTGATGGCGTTTGGCGAAAGCAAAGCTGATGCAATCAAAGGGATGATTGAAGGACCTGTAACGAATCATTTACCAGCAAGTGTATTGCAAAACCACGACAATGTCGTTGTGATCATCGATGAAGAAGCAGCAAGTAAATTGTAATTTACAAAAGAGGCTGGGACAGAAGCGTTTAACTCCAAGAAATAAGAAGGAATTCACGAAAATTGCTTTTCAAATTTTTGTGAATTTCAGCTTATTTCCGAAGGAGTTGCTTCTGCTTCCGCCGTTTACACATGTTTAGAGTGTGAGACAAAAGTTTTTCTTTACTTTTGTCCCACGCTCTTTTTCGTAAGAGGTAAAAATTGCACTTTTTTTGTCTGCTCCTTTCAGACATGATATATTGGACTGGAGGGTGTTTAGATGAATGATATGGTATTGACAATTCCAGAGATTATTTTACGTTTAGGGATCGCTATGCTATTTGGCGGAGCAATTGGCTTTGAGCGACAATATAAAAATCGTCCAGCAGGGATGCGTACACATATTTTAGTTTGTATGGGAGCATGTATCATTGCATTGATCCAAGTCGAGATCGCTAGTGGAGCATTAAGAGATGCTTTAGCGTATCCACAGCTTGCTGGAACGATCCGTTCAGATGAAGCAAGGCTGATTGCTCAAGTAGTGAGTGGCGTCGGTTTCTTAGGTGCTGGAACGATCATCGTCACGAAACAATCAGTGACGGGACTTACGACTGCCGCTTCTTTATGGGCTATTGCCGGATTAGGGATCGCCATCGGCATGGGTTACTATTCCATTGCGATCATCAGTTTTATCGGGATTGCTATTGCACTCACAGTAGTGAAACGCGTGATCCATGTACCTACGACTAAAAAGTTAGAAATCCAATTTATCCATAGAAAAGAAACCAAAGATTTTCTTACCGATTATTTTGAAGAGAAAAATATCGTGATCGAAGATGTGAATTTTGATGTGAAATTCGTTGATGACTATCGTGTATATAAAAATATATATACGATCGATCTTCCTAAAGGACTCACTTATGCCGATGTGATCGAGGAATTGTCCGTGCACAAAAATATCACAAAGCTGCATTTAGTCAGTATTGCGCAATAAACGATCTGCCCAAAACGATTTTTATTTTGGGCGGATCGTGTTTTTGTTGAAGTACTCTTATGATCAGTAAAATACCTTTCCTTTTTTATTTTGTTTTTTTTAAGCAAATGAAAATCTCAGCGCGTAATTCTTTGTTAAATGATAAAATAGAAGTATCAAAGGAATTTGGAGGAGAGGTATGCAATCACGTTTTAAACAATCAAAATTATTTTTCTGGACAGTGGAGCTAGTACTCACGATCGTCGGCGTGTATTTTATTTTACAAATGCCGAATATTTTTAGTCCAATATTGAAAATGCTTTCGGCTATTTTTTTGCCGTTGCTTGTGGCTGGTTTTATCTATTATATGTTCGATCCAATCGTTGTTTTTCTCGAAAAGCATCGGATTCCGAGAGTGTTCGGTTTTTTATTGACATTTTTGGTCGTGATCATTTTAGTTGTTTTGACTGTCATGAATGTAGTGCCTCAGTTAGTGGAGCAGACGATTCAATTGACTCAGAGCCTGCCAATCTATGCAGATGAAACAAGCAAATGGTTAAATGAATTGGCGCAGCGAGAAGAGTTTAAAAATTTCAATTTGGAAGAACAATTAGCATCAGCGAATTTATCTCTCAGTAATTTGTTCAATATCATATTGGTCAGCTTATCTGCAAGTGTCACTAAAATCATTTCATTCATGATGCAATTTTTTATTTTGTTATTTACCGTTCCATTTATCTTGCTGTTTATGTTTAAGGATGGACACAAATTTATTGATGCGTTGTCTCATTTTTTTCCGAAAGCGATTCGTAAAGAGTTGCGCCAAACAGTGAAAGAATTAAATGAAACATTGTCTGCCTATATCAGCAGTACGATCTTAGATGCTTTGATTATTGGTGTGATGAGCTTTTTGGCAATGAGAATATTCAATCAGCCTTATAGCTTATTGCTTGCGGTCATTTGCGGCATCACGAATATTATCCCATATGTCGGCCCTTTTATTGGAGCAGTACCAGCAATCATTGTCGGTTTGTTTATCTCTCCATTTCAAGCTTTGTACATGGCGTTGTCGATTCTAGTGATCCAACAATTAGATGGAAATTTGATCAAGCCGTTGTTGTTTGGGAAATCAATGAATATCCATCCACTGACGATCATCTTGGTATTGATTGGAGCAGGAAGTGTCGCAGGAATATTAGGCATGCTGATTTGTATACCTGTCTATGCAGTCATTAAGACGATAATATTAAATATCCGGAAAATCTATTTATTGAGAAGAATGGAACATGTTTCTGAAAAGTTAGATAGTCCAAAAGTGCTGGAAGAAACAAGTGAATAAGCCTATTTAAAAGGGGATCTTAGCGTTCATTTTATTTAGATGTATGCTGAGATTCTTATTTATATGATCCAGTGGATGATTTTTTATAACCTAACCGTTCCGTCCTGTTTAGGGTGGACGAATTAACAAATCATGGGGTAAATATTGTTTACTGGAAATGGCTCAAAGGTATATTAGATTTCTTTCATTTTAGATAGAGTAAGTAAAAAGAAGAAATCACAAGAAATGCTTCCAAGAGAAAACAATACTAAGTGTGCTAACATATTAAGTTTTGATTATCCTGCTTTCTCACTCATTTCATTTTCATCTCACTCAGAAGTCTCTCCTGAAACCGATTTTCTACCATGGTATCCTAAAGAAAAAGAATTCGGAGGGTTGTCATGAATCAGTTAAAACAAAATCTATTTTTGACGCGGCGCGATTTCGAAGAAGCACTAGAGGAGATGATTCTGCCTTTAAAACAGGGACTATTCAATAGTGAAAAACCAGGAGTACGTCTAGGGAGTAGCGGCGCTGTTTATGACGAGAAGAGAGCAGAGATGGAGGCATTTATTCGTCCATTATGGGGACTGGCACCTTATTGGATGAATAATGGGACGAAAGATGAGTTGAAAGACGTCTATCGAAAGAAAATCTTGAAAGGGATGAATCCAAAAGATTCATTTTATTGGGGAGATATTAATGATTATGACCAATATATCGTAGAAATAGCAGCGTTATCTTTGAATCTGTTATTGAATCGAAACTATTTCTTTGATGAACTGTCAGGCACTTCCAAACAACAGTTGATTCATTGGCTAAAACAAGCCTTAGATAAAAAAATACCTAAAAATAATTGGACATTTTTCAAAATTTTGATCCGAATCGCTTTAAAACATTGTGGTGAATCATTAGATAAAGAAAAAATGGAAGCAGAATTACGCTTTATTGACACGATGTATGTAGGAAAAGGCTGGTATATCGACGGTAAATCTTCGCAAAAAGATTACTATGTTCCTTTTGCTTTTCATTATTATGGATTGATTTTTGCCAAATTAATGAAAGATGACTTTCCTGAATGGTCAGAAAAATTCATCTATCGTGCAAAAGAGTTTACGAAGGACTATATTTATTATTTCGATTCCGATGGAGAAGCGTTACCTTATGGACGAAGTCTCATCTATCGATTTGCACAAGGTGCTTTTTTTTCTGCATTGATTTTTGCAGAAGTGGAAGCAATCCCTTGGGGTCAGATAAAGACGCTTCTTTCCAACCATATGAAGCAGTGGATGACACACGATATCTTTACTTATGACGGACGGCTATCCATTGGGTATCATTATGAGAACCTTGTGATGGCAGAAGGTTATAACGCACCGGGGTCTCCCTATTGGGCATTAAAAGTATTTTTATTACTAGCAACAAAAAAAGAACATCCGTATTGGAAAGCCAAACCTGAACCAGTCAATACCAAAGAGAAAAGATTGATTGATAATGGAAATATGCTTTTGTGTCAGGCAAAAGAAGGAAAACATGTACTTGGTTATCCATATGGTTTGATGATTGATGGCCAAGCGCATGCCCCAGCGAAGTATAGTAAGTTTGTCTACTCTACTAAATTCGGCTTTAGTGTGCCAAAAGCGGGAATCACATATGGAGAAGGGGCATTTGATAATACATTAGCTCTTTCAAGAGACGGTGAATATTTCAGGACAAAGAAAAAGGTACGAAGTAGTGAAGCAACAGAGACTTCTGTTATGTATGAATGGCAACCATTCCAAGAAGTGCTGATCCAAACAGAAATTTACCCATTTGGTGAATGGCATGTTCGATTCCATGAGATATATACGACGATTCCTTTAGAGATAAGAGAAGGCGGATTTAGTCTTTTGGTAAAAGAACCAGAAATAACTTTGGCGAAAGACTGTGCAAAAATAAAAGAAACGCATGTGTCTCAAATCATTGCAATCGAGGGGTATGAAGAAGCAGGGATTCAGGTACTAGAACCAAATACTTCTGTATTCTTTCCAAGAACCAATCTTCCCTATTTGAAAAAGAAAATCGAACCTGGTACCCATCGCTTTATTTGTTTAGTTGGCGGAATAATAAATGGAGGAGAAAAAAATGATTCAAATTGATCTAAAAAATAAAAATAATCAAGTAGTTATTGGCAAAATCGATCACGAGAAAAAAGAAACCGCATTTTCTGCAAATGGAGAAGAAATAGCAGTTTTAGCAATCAAAAATCACACATATGAAGTAGGAGACAAACTGGTCATAAAGAAAGAGAAAAATGATCACTATTTTGTTGTGCAATTAGATGAAACATTGGCACCGACACTTCTTTATATTCCAGAGAAGAAATGGGAATATGTGATTCCGCTAGAAGAAACGAAAGCTTCAGTAGAGACGGGATTTCGTTCAAAAAGACATCACATATATGTTCGTAAAGCCTATGTTTTTGAAGTGGAAAGCTATCGGAATGTATCTACAAACCCTCATGATCAAAAATTGTTCAGTGGAGCATATCCACATGCATATGCTAATGTAGAGACGAGAAATGATGTGACTTTTTTTGCTAAAAATGCGATTGACGGAAAGTTTGGTAATCGCTCACATGGATCCTATCCATTTACTTCTTGGGGAATCAATCAGCAAAAAGATGCAACTTTGACGATCGACTTTGGACGCTCAATCCAAACCGATCGAGTAAATCTTTTGTTTCGAGGAGATTATCCACATGATAGCTATTGGACAGAAGTTTCTATTTGTTTTTCTGATGGAGAAACAATAAAAGTAGCAACAACAGATACGCTTGAATTTCAATCGTTTTACTTTCCTGAAAAAATGACGAGTTCAGTTACTTTGAAAAATTTGAAAAAAGCAGAAGATACGTCACCATTCCCAGCATTAACACAAATTGAGATTTTCGGACGAGAAGTAATCACTTGTACTTGATTAAGAGAAATAATGATAGAAAAGCTATTCACTATAAAAGGGAATCCGTTTTGAAAATCGAATATGATTTTCGTAGGACTCCCTTTTTGTATAAGCTAATTTACAGGATGATTATTTTGAATCGTTCATGACAAATCTTTTTTTATTGGTTGATCTGAAAAAATCAATGTATCAATCGATATACCTTCTGTTTCAAAAATAATCACTTCATTTCTGCCTTTTTTTAGTACATCTTTTGGACAATATAGTGATAAAACAGGCCCATGATTCCAGTACCTCCCAAGATTGAATCCATTGATGATGACGACCCCCTTACCATATAAAGAACAATCGATATAAGTATCTGCTTCTTCAGCAAGATCAAACTCAAATTGATAAAAAGAAGGCTGTGACGGGTCTTTGCCAGCGGAATAGTCGATTTTATCTAGTTGAGCTTGTTCGAAAGTCAATGGGTAATGGCGGTATCCAAGATGGAAATGGATATCTTGCATAACACCATTGCGAATCCCTTTTGATTGGGAGGGACTATTCAATTTTGCACCGTAATTGACTCTTCCTAAATTCTCAACTAGAACATCTAATGCGATAGTGGGCTGATTTTTTTGTCCTTCAATCATCATTTCATCACCCAGTGTTTCTTGTGTTTGCGTTTGATTGTATTTGCCGTCAATATATATTTGTGCACGATCGTTTGTTTCGATTAAACGTAATTTATTTTTATGTCCGTAGTTTTTTAAGGTAAGTGAATATAATAAATAGCCGTAGCCATTGCTTGCTTGTTCCATTGTCAAAGGGTAATCTGTTTTGATTTCTTCACAAATCTGTTCTTTTATATGAAATAGAGAAACGCTTTTATTTACCGGATAAGTCCCTAGATTTTTTAACGTTTTTGTTCGGGGCTCTGCTTGCCAAACAGATGGACAAACTTCTTTGATGACCCTTTGAACTGCATAATATTTTTCAGTAGGTTGTCCAGCTTCGTTTAATAGTGCATCGTAATCATAGCTTGTGATTTGCGGAAGATCTGTATTGCCTCGAGCAGAACACCCATTATAAAAACCAAAATTTGTTCCCCCGTGGAACATATAAAGATTCAAGGAACCAATTTCTAACATCTCTTTTACTTCAGTTGCTAATTCTTTGGGATCACGCGTAATGATAGGTTCTCCCCATCGATTAAACCATCCATCCCAATACTCCATACACATGATCGGCCAATTTTTTTGATGATTCTGCATAAATTCTTTTAAGACTTGCGCATTTTCTTTTGAGTGGCTTCCAAAATTACCAGTCACAAAAATGTCTTCATCAATTAATGTACCAGCATCTAACACCTCTAGCCAAGCACCATCGGAGGTAAATAAAGGAACATCAATCGAATGTGCAAGCATCAATTCTTTTGTTTGGCGTAAATAAGATTTTTCCATTCCGTAAGAACCGTATTCATTTTCGAGCTGCATCATGATGACTGGACCACCTTGTGTGATCTGAAGAGGTGCAAGTTTTGGTAGAAGTACTTGATAATAATTTTTCAATTTTTCCATAAATCGAGGATCGGTAGAACGTACTCTTATATCAGGTTCTTTCAATAACCAAGCAGGTAATCCACCAAATTCCCATTCAGCGCAAATGTAGGCGCAAGGACGTAAAATTACCATCAAGTCTAATTCTTGAGCAATTTTTACAAATTGAACGATATCTTTGAATCCGGAAAAATCAAAGGAACCTTCTTGTGGTTCGTGAAGATTCCACGGAATATAAGTTTCAACCGTATTTGCTCCTAGTGCTTTTAAATTATATAAACTGTGCTCCCATTGAGAAGGGGGTATTCTGAAATAATGGATTGCCCCACTAATGATTTTTGTAGGAATACCGTCGACTAAAAATTCGTCTTTTATTTTAAATGTTTGCATGTCTATTCATTCTCCTTACCAGTAAGTGTTCCATTCAGGTTTTGCTAAACGCATAAGTGCTTCTAAATAAAAGTAGTCGCCCCATAGATTTGGCTCATCGACTCCTTTTCCTTCCGCATGAGCATAAACGCCATGTAAAAGCAATCCTTCATTTTCTGGATCATTTTTAGCAGTATAGTGTGTTCCTAATTGATAAATCATTCCTTTTGCTATTTCTTTTGCTTTAGGATACGCTTCCATTTTTTCTGCTTCTAATAATCCACATGCAGCAATCGCTAGAGAAGAACTGTCTTTATCTGATGGAAAATCATCATTGAAATCAAAATCCCAGTAAGGTACAAAATCTTCAGGTAAATGTTCTAAGAAAACATCGACGATCGCTTTGTAGTTCAATGGAAAAGGAACAGAATGCAAGTATCGCTCGTTTAGTGGAATCCCTAAAATCGCCCAACTTTGCCCTCTAGCCCAGATCGACTCATCACTATGACCTTGATGCGTTGCACCATGTGTTGGAACTCCTGTGTTTGAGTCAAAGTAATAGGTATGGAAAGTGGTGGCATCTTCACGAATCACGGTATGCAACAATGTCTGGTAATGCTTGAAAGCCACTTCTTTATAATGTGGGTCATTAGAAAGCGTACACGCTTGGAACAACAAAGGAAGATTGATCAAAGAATCAATAATCAAACGGTATTCGAGAGGATCACCGTATGCTCCCCAAGCTTGGATAAAATTCCCTTTGTTCTGAAATCTTGCCACTAAAATATTTGCAGCTTGTAAAAACGATTCTTTACACAACTGACTATCCACGACTTTATACCCGGCTCCAGCGGATAAACTATAAAGAAAACCGATATCATGATGATCAAGGACGAAGTGTTGGTCTAAGCGTTTTTGAAAGCTATGGATATTTTCCATTGCACGTACTAGAAATTTCTCTTCTTTTGTCCATTCATAAGATAACCAAAGCATTCCCGTCCAAAAACCATTTGTCCAATCATCATTTTTTTTGATTCGATATTTTCCGTTTGTTGCACAAGCTGAAGGGAAATCTAACCCGAAACGAACCATATTTTTTTTGATACGCATCATGCACCATTCAAATTGTTCATCCAACCAATTTTTATCTACAAATGTTCCCAATTCAATCAACATTTCCTTTTTTTGTTGAATATTCATAGTTACCTCCTCTTAAAATGTTAACATATTAACTTAAAAGTAGTATACCGTATTTAGGAAAAAAAAGCGAGTATTGAAGAGGATTTAAAAAAGTTTATTAGAAGAGAGCAAACAAAAAAGTGAAAGCTATTCCGCTTCCACTTCAATTTTTGTTTTAAAGTATTTCCAATGTTTATAACTGATGATATATTCTGCTACACTTTGATCTGCTAAGTAAGAGTGTTTGATTTGTTGGACAACAGGTTCTCGGAAACTTAGATTTAATAGATTAAGTAGTTCTGCATGCTCTGGGAAAACAATTTCATTTGTTTCCACAGAAGCAAGGGAAAAAAGATCAATCCCAAAATCTTTACGAACTTTTTCGTATATACTTGAATAGACAGAAATATCTTTTGCTATTGGTTCTTTCACTAATTTTTTTGGTAAGTGAGTGATGTGGACCAAAAAGGGTGTGTCTTCAAAGAAACGAACACGTTTAATTTTATAGTAAGAAGCATTTGCTGGTAAGCCTAATTCCTTTAAAATATCCATTTCATTTTCTTCCTCAATCGAGAGTACTTTAACTTTTTCTTTATCTAAAGAATGTAGTTCGATATCAGAGAATTTCACACTTTGAGAAACTTTTGATTTTGAAACGAATGTTCCTTTTCCTTGGATACGATAGAGATAGCCTGCAGCAGTTAGTTCATTGAGAGCCTTGACTGCAGTAATTGAACTAACAGAATATTTCCGTTTGATATCTGCTTCTGAGTAAAATTTATCACCAGGAATAAAGTGGTGGTTTTTGATTTCTTCAAGTAAGTCTTGCTTGATTTGCTCGTATTTAGGAATCATACTAGAAGTCTTCCTTTCTTACAACATCATTATCTAATAGGATAACATGTTAACATATCCAAATCAATTAAAACCCATGAAGTCTGCTATTGCAGAAGTAAATAAAATTATGATGGTAGATGAAATTAGTGGAACTTTATAAAAATAATAGAAGTAAAATTGGGATAAAACATCACACTTTAGAAAGCGGATACAAAAATGTCTGATGCAATGGACAAATTTCAGTGAAACAGATGGAATAAAAATGGTTATGATAAAGATGCAAAGGGGGAAGGATCATGACTAGTCAAATGAATCGAGAAAATAAATTGGTGTTGCTCTTGTCAAAACAAAATCATTACATGACTTCAGAAGAATTAGCTGATTTATTAGATACCTCGACTAAAACGGTCTACCGCTTAGTAAAAAAAATAAATACAGAATTTCAAAATGGTCACTTGATTTTATCAGAAAAGGGGAAAGGGTATAAATTAGACTACGAAAAATTTATTGAACGAAACAAAGAAACAAATAATCTATCGATTAGTCTATCGCCAAATGAACGTCAGAATCGTGTAATGGAGGAACTTTTACTGTCTTCACCAAGAGCAATCAGGATATCTGAGCTTTTTAATGCCTACGAGGTGGGTGATTCGGCAATTTCCAATGATGAGAAAAGTATCGCACAAAAGTTGAGGAAGTTTGATCTTCAATTGATTCGAAAAAATCGGACATTAGCCATCAAAGGTTTAGAAGAAGATATACGTAGAGGGCTTGCAGAAGTTATTTGGCGCATGAATATCCTTGATATCGATGAAATAAATGCTTCGAAAACGTTCAACTTCAATCGTTACGATGTCTTGTTCGTTTCAGATCAATTAAAGCTAATCGAAAAAATATTAGAAGGTGGACTTCCTTATCCTTACAATGTCAATATTTTTTCACATCTGTATATCTTGATCAGTCGCTCAAGGAAAAGGAGTGCTCCCGCCAGAGAAGAGGAACTAACCACGGAACAAATTGAATTCTTTGAAAAAGATAACCAAATTAAAAAAACAGCCGAAATCGTTATACAAAATGTTGAAAAATATCTGGCAACTTCGTTATCTGTGAATGAATCTTACTATCTCTATCAGTATCTAGTTTCCTCAAGAATGGAAAAAACAACAAAAGAAATAAAAAAATTTCCAGAAGAGGTAGAAAAAATCACTACTTACTATTTAGAAGAAGTAGGCAAACGAATCAATATGAAAGTGACAAATGAAAGTATTTTTATTGATCTAGCCAATCATATCAAACCAATGATCAATCGCTTAAAAAATCGTATCCACGTAAAAAATGGCTTGTTGGACCAAATTCAGCTGACCTATGAAAAAATCTATAACAGTGTGTCTGAAGTATCTAAAGAAGTCAGTCAGCACTTCAAATTACCTCTAATCAATGCAGATGAGATTGGCTTCATAACGTTGTATTTCGCACGGATGTTAGAAACACAACAATTACCGATTCAGACATTGATTATGTGTACGACAGGTATTGGAACTTCTGAATTGTTAAAAGCAAAAATCATCAAAAAATTTCCAGACTTAAATATAGTAGATGTCATTGCGACAAAAAACTATCGTACGGCTTTAGAAAAAAATCCGAATATCGAATTGATTTTGACAACTGTTGGAATCCGCTCACGATTAGGAGTCCATACATTACTTGTTAGTGCGATGCTAACAGCAGATGATCAATCACGAATCCAGAAAAAGATTGGGGAAATCTATAATGAAAGATGAGTTCATCGAAAGAATCGAAGTATCCGTTACTTCTCAACGAGAGGCATATCATTGGTTAGCAAGTTCACTTTACCCTGGAGAAGAAGAGAAAATAAGCATATTGATGGAAGCTTTTCTTATACGTGAACAAAATGGAAATATTCAAATTGAAGAGGGGATCATTCTTCCTCATATTGAACATGAGTTGATCACTGAATCAAAAATCATCATTTTGTATCCCCAAAAAACCATTATTCAATGGAACGAAGCAATCGAACAAGTCGATTTGATTCTTTTTGTATTGCTTTCACCAAACGAAACTACGGAAAAAAAGAAGAAAATAGCGAATTTTATGAGATGTTTAGCGGACGAAACATTTATGCAAACATTAAAGAAAATAAGGAGAGATAAAAGATGAAAATCGTAGGAGTAGCCGCATGCACAGTTGGGATTGCCCATACGTATATTGCACAAGAAAAATTAGAAAATGCAGCCAAAAAAGCAGGACACGAGATGCACATCGAAACGCAAGGAACGATTGGTATCGAAAATGAATTAACCCCAGAACAAATAAAAGAAGCAGATCTCGTGATTCTGGCAATTGATGTAAAAATAAGCGGCAGAGAACGATTTGAAGGAAAACGTATCATTCAAGTACCGACAGAAATCGCCATCAAATCACCCAATAAACTAATCGAAAAAGGCGTTGAAGTCGTAAAACAAGCGTGAAGGAGTGGAAATGCCATGGAAGTAACAAACATCATCGATCCGAATACGATCAAAACAAACTTAGCAGGAACGACAAAAGAAGAAGTACTTGAAGAATTAGCAACTATATTGTTGGAAAATGCGTATATCACCGATGTAAAAGAATTTATGAAAGATATATATGCTCGTGAGAAAGAAGGGCAGACAGGTATTGGGAACTACATTGCAATTCCTCATGGAAAAAGTGCATCTGTCAAAAAGATCGGGGTAGCAATTGGAGTGACAGCTCGAGAAATCCCTTGGGAAACATTAGATGGTAAAGGGGTAAAAGGAATTATTTTGTTTGCTGTGGGCAATGATAATGAAGGGGCTAAAACTCACTTGAAGTTGTTATCTTTATTTGCAAGGAAACTAGGAAATGATGAAGTTGTTGAGCAATTGATCAAAGCAAAAGAGACAAAAGAGGTCATCGCAGCATTTGCATCATAAAAAGGAGGAAGAAAACATGAAGATCATAGGAGTAGCTGCATGTACAGTTGGGATTGCCCATACGTATATTGCACAAGAAAAATTAGAAAATGCAGCCAAAAAAGCAGGACACGAGATGCATATCGAAACACAAGGAACGATTGGAATCGAGAATGAATTAACCCCAGAGCAAATAAAAGAAGCAGATCTCGTGATTCTGGCAATTGATGTGAAAATAAGCGGCAGAGAACGATTTGAAGGAAAACGTATCATTCAAGTCCCCACTGAAATAGCCGTAAAGTCACCCAATAAACTGATCGAAAAAGCACAAGAAATAATTGAAAAACAACTTGTTTGATCATAAGGAGGGAAAAAAGATGGAAAAGATAAAAAAGTTAAATTTAAAGGGACATTTATTGACAGCGATTTCTTATTTGATTCCAATCGTTTGTGGAGCAGGGTTCTTGATTGCTATCGGGATGGCGTTCGGTGGAACAAGTCAAGGGACACTGGTACAAGGTAAATTTTCTTTTTTTGATGCTTTAGCAACAATGGGAGGCGCTGGTTTAGGGTTACTTCCTGTAGTCATTGCAACAGGGATTTCTTATTCTATTGCAGCAAAACCAGGGATTGCTCCAGGGTTCATCATCGGATTGACAGCGAATGCTATTGGGGCTGGTTTTATTGGGGGGATATTAGGTGGCTATCTTTCTGGATTTCTCGTGTTAGCTATTTTAAACCATGTGAAAGTCCCAAATTGGGCAAAAGGACTGATGCCAACATTGATTATTCCATTTGTTGCTTCTATCCTAGGTGGGTTAATCATGGTCTATATCATTGGAACACCTGTTGCCTTGTTTACGTCTTTTCTTACGAATTTCTTAGATGGATTAGGTAATTCGTCCTTGTTGATTTTTGGCGGTGTGATCGGTTTACTAAGTGGCGTTGATTATGGTGGACCAATTAACAAAACTGTTTTTGCCTTTGTTCTCACAATGCAAGCAGAAGGAATCAATGGGCCAATTACAGCCCTCCAATTGGTGAATACGGCGACGCCTATCGGTTTTGGATTAGCTTACTTTGTCGCAAAAATATTTCGGAAAAACATCTATACAAAAGTGGAAGTCGAAACATTGAAATCAGCTGTTCCAATGGGTGTGATCAATATCGTCGAAGGTGTGATCCCACTAGTGATGAATGATATCGTCCGAGGTGTGGTTGCTACGGCTATTGGCGGATTTGCTGGTGGTGCAACGACAATGATCCTAGGAGCCGATGCAACAGTACCCTTTGGCGGCGTATTGATGATTCCGACGATGTCCAGACCTTGGGCAGGCGTGATAGCAATCTTAGTGAATGTTCTTGTGACAGCCGTTGTTTTGGCAATTATCAAAAAAGATGTGGGGAAAGAAGTCGAATCCGTAGTGGAAAAGGAAGAAGAAGATATTGACTTGGGAGACATTCAGATTTTCTAAGTCCTTCATTTAGTCGGGGATTCAATCATTGATTTTTAAATAAAGGAGTCTTATATATGAGTAAAGTTTTGTTCTCACCATCTTTAATGACGATGGATCTAGATAAATTTAAGGAACAAATTGAGTTTTTGAATCAGCATGTCGATTCTTATCATATCGATATCATGGATGGACATTATGTACCTAATCTGACATTGTCTCCATGGTTCATTGAGGAAGTACGAAAAATCAGTCATTTACCAATGTCTGCCCATTTAATGGTCACAGACCAAAGTTTTTGGGTAAATCAATTGATTGCACAAAAATGCGAATGGATTTGTATGCATGTCGAATGTTTAGACGGGCTAGCCTTTCGATTGATCGATCAGATCCATGCTGCAGGGCTAAAAGCAGGAGTCGTATTAAATCCTGAAACACCTATTGAAACTATTTTCCCTTATATTGATTTAGTGGATAAAATCACTATCATGACAGTCGATCCCGGTTTTGCTGGACAGCGCTTCATCGAAAGCACATTAGATAAAATCGTTGATTTAAGAAAACTTCGTCAAGAAAAGGGATATCATTATTTGATCGAAATGGACGGATCTTCGAATCGAAAATCATTTAAGCGAATTGATCATGCCGGACCAGATATCTATATCATCGGCCGTAGTGGATTATTTGGTTTAGACGAAGACATTGAGAAATCATGGGCCATCATGAAAAGAGACTATGAGGAAACAACTGGAAAAAGTATAGAATAAGGAAATAGTTAAAAAGGTGAGAGGCAAAAGTTTAAGAGCTACTTTTGCCTCTCACCTTTTTTGTATGCTGATACTTTTTAGATAAATGTACAGAAATAAAAAAACATAACATGTTAAGATGTTAGGTTTACGAATGAGATAAACTATGTTATAGTGTGTTTGTACAAAAGATAATATGTTAAGTAGGATTTTATTTTTGGGGAGGAAAAGTGATGCAGAATATTATATTGATTAGTCATGGCAGTATGGCTGAAGGCGTCAAGGCAAGTTTAGAAATGATCGTCGGAAAGCAAGATCATGTTCATGTCGTTGCGTTGACGCCTGATGGAGACAATCGGCAATTCGAAGAAGAATTATTAAAAAAAATGAAAGCCCTTAACGGCTCATCCTTGATTATTGCAGATCTTTTAGGTGGTACGCCATGTAATGTAGCATTAAGCAACTATCTAGAATCAGAAAATGTAGAAATTATTGCAGGGATGTCTTTACCATTAGTCATAGAAGCAACGTTGAATTCAACTGCTACGGTAAAAGAATTGATCCAAGCAGCAACAACTGGCATTGTTGATGTGAAGCAAAAAATGAAACAAACAGAAATCGAAAAAGAACCAAGCCTTCCAATGGATAATAGCCAATTGTATGAGGCATATAAAGGAAAAGAAAATATCGTGAATGTCAGGATAGACGAGCGTTTGATCCATGGACAAGTTGCGGGCATCTGGGCGCCCAGTTTGCACACACAGCGAATCATTGTGATCAACGATGAAGCAGCAGCAGATCCGTTACAAAAATCTTCCTTAAGAATGGCAGCGCCTACATCGATGAGACTTTCAGTTTTGCCGGTTGAATCTGCTGCGAAAAATATACGTTCAGGAAAGTATGGAAAACAGCGTCTATTCCTAGTATTCAAAAATCCAACAGATGTCTTACGTTATTTGAAAGCCGGAGGAAAGCTAACACACGTAAATGTTGGAAATATGAGTTATAAAGAGGGATCAAAAGATATAACAAAAAGTATCAAAGTATTAGAAGAAGAAATTGATGTGTTCGAATCAATTGCAGCAATGGATATAAATGTAACCGCTCAATTGGTACCAAATGATCCAGTTATTGACTTCATGGATAAACTAAGAAATTAAATAAAAATGAGGAGGAAGAAAGTATGCACTTAGCAGCGTATCAAATTATTCTTATTACGGTTTATGCTTTTATTGCAATCAATGATTCGCTTATTTCAAATACATTAACACAACCAGCCATCGCAGGTATGATTTCTGGAATGATCATGGGAGACTTAAAAACAGGCTTGATGGTTGGAGGTACATTGCAACTAATGAGACTAGGGATTGCGGCTTTCGGTGGGGCATCAGTTCCTGATTATTTCACAGGAGCCGTCTTGGGAACAGTATTTGCGGTTATCTCTGGGAAAGGTGCAGAGTATGGTATAGGATTGGCTGTTCCAGTATCTTTATTGATGTTGCAACTTGATGTAGTCGCTCGCTTTTGTAATGTTTATCTCTTGCATCGTGTAGATAGAGCAATTGATGATATGAAAATCAATCGTATACCGCGATTAGTCTTATCTGGCTCTTTTCTTTGGGGATTATCACGAGCCATTCCGATTTTATTGATGCTTTTAGTCGGTGATGCTGCTGTTTCAACGATCACAGAAAATACACCAGAATGGTTGATGAATGGACTAAAAACTGCTGGTGGGGTGTTACCAGTCGTTGGTGTAGGAATCTTGTTGCATTACCTTCCAACAAAACAATATATTCCTTATTTACTATTGGGTTTCTTTTTAGCCGCTTATTTACAAGTGCCAATGCTTGGTATCTCAATCGTCGGTGTGATTGCTGCAATTATTGTATTTAAAAAAGATAGTGAAAAAGCAGAACATCCGACAGTGACAGCCACAAATAATGGAACATTTGAAGGAGGATATGATGGGGATGAATAACCAGAAATTAACAAAGCAAGAGCTGAATGCGATTAGTTGGCGCTATATTTTAGGAAGTCAGCTGAACTGGAACTATGAACGAATGATGAGTTCTGGCTATTTATATGGGATATTACCAGTATTGAAAAAATTCTATGGTAATGACGAATCACAATTACAGGATATGATGCGTACACATAATCAATTCTTCAATACCAACGCGATTTTCGGAAATTTGATCATGGGGATTGATGTGGCAATCGAAGAAGAAGATGGTTACAAAGCAAAAGACACAATCATTGCCTTAAAAACAGCTTTAATGGGTTCTCTTGCTGGCGTAGGTGATTCATTGTTCCATGTGATTTGGGGAACGATTTTTGGATCGATCGCAGGAACATTAGCTCAAAGTGGCTCAATTGTTGGGTGTGTGATTTGGGTCATCGCGAATATCGCTTTATTATTTGGACGGGCTGCATTATTACCATTAGGATACAAACAAGGAGTCAAACTTGTCACAACTTTGAAAAACAAATTATCTGCATTCACTAATGCCGCAACAGTTTTAGGTGTCACGGTAATTGGTGCTTTGATTCCTTCCGTGGTAAAGGCAACGGTCCCATTTGTTTATAAAAAAGATGGGGTGGAATTAGTTATCCAAGATACATTAGACGCTATTTTACCCTCTCTTGTTCCAGTGTTACTTGTTTTATTAACTTATTGGATGTTGGGACAAAAGAAATTGAATTCCACACGAGTAATCTGGATCATTTTGATTCTTTCCATTGCATTAAGTGCGTTTGGTATTTTAGCTTAAAAAAGGAAAAGTGAGATACGTCCGTTCACACATTTGTCCAAAAAGTAGAGGCTAAGCGGTTTTCTCATTCACTAAGATAAATGTGATTTTAGCCTCTGTATATTCATACAATCTGATGAGAAAGAGGGAGCAAAGATGGAGAAAAAAGGTTTGGGTAAAAGGCTTCTTTTGATGAGTATGCTTAGTTTAATTAGTTTATTTGGAATGAGTATATCAACCTTTGCCGAGGAAGATGAATTTCAAAAGATGGAAGAACGATGGAAAAGTCAACTTGTCTTTGAAAAAGAAAGTCCGGAAAATGAGTCATTAAGAGCATATATAGAAGCGTTATCAAAAGAAGCGGAAAATTTATATCAAACATTGGATCAATCACCTGACCGGACCTATCTATGGCCACTTGAATCGGGAAATACTTCTTCAGCAGATTTGACGACACAATTTACGAAACTCCAGAAACTTACTTATGCCTATAAAACAAAAGGGACAACACTTTATCAACAGCCAGAGGTGGCTGCAGCAATTAAAGAGGGAATCGATTTTATGATTACCAAAAAAGGATATGATGGGAAAAAGTATTATGGAAATTGGTGGGATTGGCAAATTGGTATCCCACAAAAATTTGTGAATATCCTTCTACTGTTGCACCAAGAGCTATCCAGTGAAAAAATCCAACAATATACAGCTATTTTGAGTCAATATGTACCTGATCCATTCCAGCAATTATATACTAAACCACAAGATTCATTTGTAGACCTTGCATTTATCCCTAACTTTTCAACGACCGGTGCCAATCGAACAGACTTATCATTGACTGTTTTAGGAGTAGGTATTTTACAAAAAGATGCCACAAAAATCCATCAAGCAGTGAATGGGATCAAAGATGTTTTTCAACTCGTGACAAGTGGAGATGGGTTTTACGCAGATGGTTCCTTTATCCAGCATAATGATATTCCTTATACAGGTTCTTACGGGAATGTACTAATCAAAGGAGTCGGACAGATTTTTACGATTGTGGATGGGACTTCTTATACAGCAGCTTCTGATGCCATTCACGCTTTCGTAGAAAATGTAGAGAAGGCCTTTATTCCTTTGATTTACCAAGGTGAAATGCTTCCCATGGTGAATGGACGCGCTATTTCACGTGCGCCTTCAAAGACGAAGGTAGGATACGGGTCTTCAACGATGTATAATTTATTGATTGTTTCAAAATTTGCACCAGAAGATAAGCAAAAGGAACTAAAAGAAGCAGTCAAATATTGGATGCAATTGAACCCTTCGTATTATATAACGAATGTAAGAGATTATAATGACCTGGTCATGACACTATCCTTATTAGAAGACCAGACGATTTTAGGGAAGGATTTACCATTCATAGGGACAAAAATGTATCATAAAATGGATCGTTTTGTTCAGCGTACCAGTAAGTATATGGTAGGAATCAGTATGTATTCGAACCGTATCTCTTCTTTTGAAGCAGGAAATAAAGAAAACAAACGTGGCTGGCATACATCGGATGGGATGGTCTACTTATATAATGAGGATGATGTACAATTCGGTAAAAGCTATTGGCCGACTGTCGATCCTTATCGATTGCCAGGAACAACGGTCGATACAGTCCCTTTAAAAGATGAAATCTCTTCTTTTACGACTGTGCGATCAAATGAAAAAGCCGTTGGCGGTGTATCAAATGAAGGTCAGGCAGTGGTAGGTACGGCTCTAAATAAAACTGGAACAAAGAATAATGGGACAGTTTTGCCAATGGATGTCAAAGGGAAAAAATCGTGGTTTGTGCTTGACGATCAATTGATTGCGCTTGGTTCGGGAATTACCGGTAACACAAATGCGTCTATTGAAACGGTTATAGATAATCGTTTATTAAACGATCAGTTTACTTATAAAGTTGTAACAGAAACAGGAGAAGTTACCCAGCCAACCGAACAAAGTGAAAAAGAATGGTTATTGTTACAATCAAGTCAACCAGAAACATCGATCGGTTATTATTTTCCTGAGAAAGAAACAGTAAAAGTGATAAGTGAAGAACGGCAAGGTACTTATAGGGAAATCAACGAATCATTTCCCAGTGATGAAGTTTATCATGGAAGTTATCGGAAGTTTTTGATCAATCATGGAAAACATCCAATCAATGAAGCTTATGCATATGTGATATTACCAGGAGTGAACGAAAAAGGATTAAAAGAATATGCAGAAAAAGAACCAGTTACTATTCTTCAAAATACTCCAAAAATTCAAGCGGTAAAAGTAAAAGAATCCGGTTATTTGGGTATCAATTTTTGGGATAATACTGGTGGAGAATTAGATGGATTAAAAACAGATAAACCACTTTCTGTATTAAAGAAAATAAACGAACAAGAAAAAAGTTATACGTTTGCTGATCTTGCTCATACAAAGACGAAAATAACGATTGAATTACCAAATGATTTTGAAACTGTTCGAAGCATGAGTGAAGGAATTACCTATGATGAGCAGATGGGTCGCTTTACTATTGATTTTTCGCAAACATCGGATACACAAAAACAAATTGTCGTGGAATAAAAAAAGCGCACAAGAATAGAATATTCTTGTGCGTAATTTTTTATCCTTATTCCAATCCAATCAAATAATCGTCATCTTTCATGGCTTCTACATGACCTAACAAATAGCCGTTTCCGACTTGTGAGAAGAAGTCATGGTTGCTTGTGCCTGTTGAAATCCCGTTCATTACGATTGGGTTGACATCATTGGCAGTATCTGGGAAGAGTGGATCCATCCCTAGGTTCATCAATGCTTTGTTGGCATTATAGCGGAGGAATGTTTTGACTTCTTCTGTCCAACCGATTGGATCGTATAATTCTTCTGTATAACGTTCTTCGTTTTCATAAAGTTCATAAAGAAGGTTGTACATCCAGTCTTTCAACGTTTCTTGTTCTGCTTCAGGCAATTCGTTGAAACCTAATTGGAACTTGTAACCGATGTAGGTTCCATGTACCGATTCATCTCGGATGATCAGTTTGATGATCTCTGCTACGTTTGCCAATTTGTTGTTTCCTAAATAATAAAGAGGAGTATAAAAACCTGAATAGAACAAGAATGTTTCTAAAAAGACGCTGGCAATTTTCTTTTCTAGCGGTGTACCGTGTTTGTAGATTTCATTGATACGCTCAGCTTTTTTTTGCAGATAAGGATTCGTATTCGTCCAGTCAAAAATTTCTTCGATTTCTTTTTTCGTGTTCAGTGTACTAAAAATAGAAGAATAACTTTTGGCATGAACGGATTCCATGAATTGGATATTGTTCAAAACGGCTTCTTCATGGGGAGTGCGGACATCTTTACGCAACTGATCCATGCCGCTTTCAGATTGGACAGTATCCAGCAGTGTCAAACCGCCGAATACATGTCCTACTGTATCTTTTTCCAATTGAGACAATGTGCGCCAATCATCTAGGTCATTTGAAAGTGGGATACGTGTATCTAGCCAAAATTGCTCCGTCAGCTTCTCCCAAGTGGATTTATCAATGATATCTTCAATTTCATTCCAGTTTATTGCTTCATAATATGTTTCTGACATGAGAATGCTCCTTTAATTAAAATATGAATAAGCGAATCTATCTATGATATTAGATCACGCAGCTTTCACATTGATTGCTTCCGATTTCTTCTGCATCATCAGTAAAGGTACGTACATAATAAATGGATTTGATTCCTTTATGGAAAGCGTAATGTCTTAAAATATTCAAATCACGTGTCGTTTGCTTCGTTGTTGTCTTCCATTCATAAATACCTTCTGGGATTTCAGAACGCATGAATAAAGTCAAACTCATGCCTTGATCGACGTGTTGTTGTGCTGTTGCATAAACATCGATCACTTTACGCATGTCCATATCATAAGCAGAAGTGTAATATGGAATCGTCTCATTGGATAAATAAGGCGCTGGGTAATAAATTTTACCGATTTTCTTCTCTTGGCGTTCTTCGATCATGCGAGTGATAGGATGAATGCTTGCACTCGTATCATTGATATATGAAATTGAGCCATTTGGTGCTACTGCCAAGCGATTTTGGTGATATAGCCCATCTTTCATTACTGCTTGTTTCAAGGCATTCCAATCTTCAGCAGTTGGAATAAAGATTCCTTCAAACAATGCTTTGACTTTTTCTGATTTTGGCTGGAATTCTCCAGTTACGTATTTTTCGAAATAAGTGCCATCAGCATAAGCTGATTTTTCAAAATTATGGAAAACTTGTTTTCTTTCACGAGCGATATTATTGCTTTCAACAAGTGTCCAATAATTCAACAGCATGAAATAAATATTTGTAAAGTCTAATGAATCCTCTGAGCCATATTCCATTTGTTCTTTTGCAAGATAAGTGTGTAAGCCCATGGCACCTAATCCAATCGTATGATTCAGCTTATTTCCGTTTTGGATCGGTGGCACGACATCGATATCAGATGCATCTGTAATAAATGTCAATGCACGAGTCATCGTACGCACAGATTGACCAAAGTTAGGGCTTTGCATCAAATTCACGATATTTGTCGAACCTAAGTTACATGAGATATCTGTTCCTAATACTTCATACTCCTGTTTGCCGTTGATCACAGAAGGCGTTTGAACTTGTAAAATCTCTGAACATAAATTACTCATGATAATCTTACCGTCGATTGGATTCTCGCGGTTCGCTGTATCAATATTGATTACGTAAGGATAGCCAGATTCTTGTTGTAATTTTGAGATTTCATTTTCAAGATCACGCGCTTTGATTTTTTGTTTGCGAATGTTTGGATTTGCAACTAGATGATCATACTCAGCTGTAATATCTACATAAGAGAATGGGACACCATATTCTTTTTCGACACTATATGGACTAAATAAATACATATCTTCGTTTTTGCGTGTCAATTCATAAAATTTATCAGGTACGATCACACCAAGAGAAAGAGTTTTTACGCGAATCTTTTCATCTGCATTTTCTTTTTTTGCTGAAAGGAAAGCAATAATGTCTGGATGGAACACATTCAAATAAACCACACCAGCTCCTTGACGCTGGCCTAATTGATTAGAATAGCTGAAACTATCTTCGAATAATTTCATGACTGGAACGACACCACTCGCAGCACCCTCGTATCCTTTGATAGGAGCGCCGGCTTCACGAAGATTTGATAAAGTAATCCCCACGCCGCCACCAATACGGGACAATTGCAAAGCAGAGTTGATTGAACGCCCGATAGAGTTCATATCGTCAGTGACTTGAGTCAAGAAACAAGACACCAATTCGCCCCGACGTTTACGTCCAGCATTCAAGAAAGAAGGTGTAGCTGGCTGATAACGTTGATGGATCATTTCATCTGCAAGAGCAAGTGCTAATTCTTCATCCCCGTTCGCAAAGTAAAGCGCATTGAAGGCTACTCGATCTTCATAAGTTTCCAGATAAGCGGAACCGTCGTTGGTTTTCAACGCATATTGAGAATAAAATTTGTAAGCAGCCATAAAAGATTTGAAAGAAAAATGTTGTTCGTCCAAAAATTGATATAGCTTTTCAATAAATGATGGTGAATATAATTGGATGAATTCTGCTTCTATATATTCTTGATCGATCAAGTAATTGATTTTTTCCATAATAGATGGAAAAGTCATCGTATTTGGTTTGACATTTTCTTCAAAAAAGGCAGCCAAAGCTTCTTTATCCTTATTCAAAGGGATTTGACCATTGACTGGTCGATTGATTTCATTATTCAGCTTGAAATAACTGACATCTTGTAAATTTTTAAGACTCATACGTACGCCCAACCTTCATTTCGTATTTGATGATGCTTGATTGCAAATCATTGCATTGTTTTTAAGCTTTAAAAAAGGATTTGGAAGTTTGCGACAAAAACTGGTGCTGTCTCAAGCCCTTCAAATCCATGTATCTTGTTTTGATTCTTTTAGTCATGTTAGCTGGCAAGTTTACGCAACTGATCAGGACGGAATCCGATAACTGTTTCTGCATCGGAAGTAATGACAGGAACACTTTGGAATCCTTGTGCTTTCAACCAGTCTACTGCTTCCGGTTGTTCATCGATATTGACTTCTTCAAAAGCGATTTGATTTTCTGTTAAAAAACGTTTGACCATCTTGCATTGCATACAATTATTTTTAGAAAAGATTTTTACGTTCATGATGAGTGCCTCCTCTAAACACATTCTTATTATCTATAATAGATAGTATAAAACTCTTAGTAAAAAAGTCAAACAACAAACACTACATATTGTGTTGTGGAAACTGTGGAATACTAAGTTTTGTGTTTTTGAAAAAAGAGCTGAAAACAAGTATCGTGTGGGAAAATAGCAAATCTAATAGAGAAAAAATTGTGGAAAACTATGAAAAAATATTTTTTTCTCATTTTTATCTATCAATACTAAAGATTCGCTCATAATATCACAAGTGTAATTGACATTCTCAATTACCGAGAGTATTCTATGTGAGAATGATTCTCATTTATTTGCGTAATACGTAAGAAAACTAGAACATAGAATGAATGGTTTCAACACATGATTTATTTCACAAGAGAGGAATCAATATGCAGACCTTAGCGCAGGCAAAGCAAAACTTCGTTTATCAAGTCGAACGAATCGAAACAGAAGAAAAAACAAAACGCCATTTGCAAAATATTGGGGTCGTTGTCGGAAGTAAAATCGTCGTCGTCAATTTATCAGGCAACAATGCCATTTTACTGATAAAAAGTCATCGAGTGGCAGTAAGTCGGGAAATACTAAGTCAGATCTTTGTCAATAAAAAGACTGCTTCCTCTGAAAGCTGGACTTCTCTTGATCAATTAAAAGCAGGAGAGACGGGGATCGTCGTAGCCATCCACGGACAAGGCGCAGTGAAGCGGCGGTTGATGGATATGGGATTGACGCGAAATGTAAAAATAGTCATCCGAAAACTAGCCCCTCTAGGAGATCCAATCGAACTGACAGTGCGAGGATATGAATTGACGTTACGAAAGTCAGAGGCTGAACTAATCTTGGTACAAAGGGAGGAAAACGAATGAATATCGCGTTAGTCGGAAATCCAAACAGCGGAAAAACGAGCTTGTTCAATCTCTTGACTGGTTCGAATCAATATGTAGGGAATTGGCCGGGCGTAACAGTAGAAAAAAAAGAAGGATCGTTGAAAAAAAATCCGAACATTCATATTCAAGACCTACCTGGCATCTATTCTTTGTCTCCTTATACACCCGAAGAAGTGATTGCAAGAGATTATTTGGTTCATGAACAGCCTGAACTGATCATCAACATCATTGATGCTACCAATTTAGAGCGGAATCTATATTTAACTACGCAGTTATTGGACTTAGACATCCCTATGATCATTGGTCTGAATATGATGGATGTCATCAAAAAAGAAGGAAAAAAAATCAACCTAGAAAAGCTTTCCTATGGTCTTGGTGTACCAGTTTTACCAATCAGCGTATTGAAAAAGCAAGGAATCGAAAAATTAATCGAAAAGATTCAGGAGTCTGCAAAAAAACGGCCTTCTATTCCTGTTCCCTGTACATACGATCCGCGTTTAGAAGCAGCTTTACATGAAATTGAAGATGTACTAGGAGAAAAAAGCAGCAAGAAACGCTGGTATGCAATGAAATATTTTGAACGAGATCAGAAGGTGAATGAGGATGATGAGATAACAATTTCTCAGCAAAAAGAAATCGAACAACTGATCCAGTTGACAGAGAAACTATTGGATGACGATAGTGAAACGATTCTAGTCAATGAACGTTATGAATTTATTACCCAATTATGTGCACTATCTGTCGTGTCAAATGATTCTTTCCAATTATCGATGAGTGACAAAATCGATCAGATTGCAACGAATCGTTGGTTAGCCTTGCCAATCTTTGCATTTGTGATGTGGCTGATTTATTACTTGGCTATTCAAACAGTAGGAACAATGGGGACAGATTGGATCAATGATACATTGTTTGGAACGTGGCTACCAGAACATGTTGGCAGACTGCTAGCTGAATGGCAAGTAGCGGAATGGATGCAGGAACTGATCTTGAACGGCATCATCGCAGGCGTAGGAGCAGTATTAGGATTTTTACCGCAATTGATCGTATTGTTTTTATGCTTGAGCTTTCTAGAAGACTGCGGATATATGGCGAGGATCGCTTTTGTCATGGATCGACTTTTCCGGAAATTCGGGCTTTCAGGAAAATCCTTTATTCCTATGCTGATTGCCACAGGATGTGGCGTACCAGGCGTCATGGCTACTCGCACGATTGAAAACGAGCAAGATCGTCGGTTGACGATCATGGTCACGACATTCATGCCTTGTTCTGCAAAATTGCCGATTATTGCCTTAGTGGCAGGGGCCTTTTTTCCTCACCAATCTTGGGTAGCTCCTTCTGCCTATTTTCTTGGTATGACTGCAATTATTTTCTCTGGAATCAGCTTGAAAAAAACGCGTTTGTTTGCTGGAGAAACAGCTCCGTTTATCATGGAATTGCCCGCATATCATTTTCCTCAATGGTCGACGATCCTAAGACAAACCTATGACCGCAGCAAGTCTTTTGTAAAAAAAGCAGGAACGATTATCTTTGTTTCTAGTATCGTGATCTGGTTTAGCTCTTCTTATAATTTTTATGCTCAACCTGTTCCTGAAGACCAAAGTATCCTAGCCTTTTTCGGACGAATCCTAGCTGTTGTTTTTCAGCCGCTTGGTTGGGGGAATTGGCAAGGAACTGTCGCAGCGATTACAGGATTAGTTGCTAAAGAAAATATTATTGGCACATTCGGTATTTTGTTTGGACATGCGGAAGTATCCGAAAATGGCAGAGAAATCTGGCAAGTGCTACAACACACATATACTCCCGCAGCAGCTTATTCATTGTTAGCCTTCAATTTACTTTGTGCGCCTTGTTTTGCGGCAATTGGGGCTATCCATCGGGAAATGAATGCCAAGAAATGGACTTGGATCGCCATAGGCTATCAATGCGGTTTAGCTTATTTAGTTAGTTTTGTGATCTATCAGTTGGGACACTTATTGGAAGGTGGACAGGTAGCGTTAGGGACGTATCTTGCTATTTTATTGATGATAGGACTCGTTTATGTTTTGTTCCGTCAGCCAAAATCCAAGAACGAGTTTTATACTATATTGTCATTAGAAGGAGAGGAATAGGATGGCGACATTCTTATTAAGTGTATTAATCTTTGGAAGTGCAGGGGCGATTGTCTATACTCGTTTAAAATCCGGAAAGAATTGTGATGACTGTCAAACAGCTTGCCCAGTAAAAAAGGAACAGATCAAGCGATGATCAGTCGTTGCAAGAGGCTGTTCTCCCCTTTTTTGCTTATTTTGCTAGAGCATAGTAAGATGAGGGAAAGTAAAAAAAGAAAGAGGAAAGAAAATGTCTGGAAAGAAAAAAATCGTCCGCCCGCGCTATCAGCAGATTGCTGTTGATTTAGCCGAACGTATCGTTGAAAACCGATATAAAGTGGGTGAGAAGATCCATGCTCGCTCAACGCTTGCCAGTACGTACAATGCTTCTCCTGAGACTACCCGAAAGGCTATCAATGTGCTGGTAGATCTTGGGATCATGGAAGTACGGCATGGGAGTGGGGCATTTGTTGCTTCGAAAGAAAAAGCAAAAGATTTCCTATTGCAGTATCAAGATGTACAATCTATCCAAGATACAAAAGCAGAAATCATGGCGAGTGTGGAGAAGCAACAAGATGAGCTGAATCATTTTTCTCAATTATTGGATCAGCTGGTCAATCAAACGAAGCGAATACATAAGATGAACCCGTTACTTCCGTTTGAATTGTCTTTATCAGAAAAAGCAATGCATCTGGACCGTTCGATTAGTGAGTTGAATATCTGGCAGGCGACTGGTGCTACAGTTATCGCAATTTCTCATAACGAAGAACTACTTGTTTCACCTGGACCTTATGCTAAATTTACGGCAGGGGATATCGTTCATTTTATTGGAAATGAATATACGCTACAGCGTATGACAAACTTTTTTTACCCGGAACATCAGCTTGCAGAATGATTGTGTGAAATATTATAAAAATATTAACTTGGCTAAACCTTTTATTTATAAAGATTTAACCAAGTTTTTTTCTGTTTGGACAAGCAAATTTCTTTCATTTTTGACAAAGTGACTACATGATGTTAACATAGTGTGGTCACTTTTTTCAGAAAGAAAAATGAATTTACATAAAAAAGGAGAATTTGTTTGGTAAAAGTAGAAGTAAAACATTTAACAAAGATATTTGGTAAAAAGACACAAGCCGCTTTAGATATGATGAATGATCACCAGCCGAAAACGGAGATTTTAAAGAAAACCGGTGCGACGGTTGGTGTGTATGACGTGAACTTTGACGTAAAAGAAGGAGAAATCTTCGTGATCATGGGGCTTTCCGGGAGTGGGAAATCCACATTGATCCGTCTATTGAATCGTCTGATCGAGCCAACTTCAGGCAGTATCTATATTGATGGAGAAGATGTATCGAAGTTAAGTAAAGAAGAATTGCGAGAAGTCCGTCGTCATAAAATCAATATGGTTTTCCAAAACTTCGGTCTGTTTCCACACCGAACGATCTTGGAAAATACAGAATACGGGTTAGAAGTCCGTGGTGTACCTAAAGAAGAACGACAAGAAAAAGCAGAAAAAGCATTAGAAAATTCTAGTCTGCTTTCATTTAAAGACCAATATCCTAGTCAGTTATCTGGTGGGATGCAGCAACGGGTCGGCTTAGCCAGAGCTTTAGCGAATGATCCTGAGATCTTGCTGATGGACGAAGCGTTCTCGGCTCTTGATCCGCTGATTCGACGAGAAATGCAAGACGAATTACTGGACCTGCAAGCCAATGTTCAAAAAACGATTATTTTCATTACCCATGATTTGAATGAAGCTTTACGGATTGGGGACAGAATCGCATTAATGAAAGACGGCGAAATCATGCAGATCGGAACAGGTGAAGAAATATTGACCAATCCAGCAAATGATTACGTACGTGAATTTGTGGAGGAAGTCGATCGTTCCAAAGTGCTTACTGCTCAAAACATCATGGTACCTGCATTGACGACGAATATCGAATCTGATGGACCAAATGTCGCATTGACAAGGATGCGTAATGAAGAAGTCAGCATGCTGATGGCTGTTGACCGAAAGAGACACCTGAAAGGAATCATTACTGCAGATCAGGCGTTAGAAGCTAGGAAGCAAAAACGTCCATTGATCGACTTCTTAGATGAAAATGTGACGGTGATCGGAAAAGACATGGTTGTAAGTGATATTTTCAATATTATTTATGATTCACCGACTCCGCTTGCAGTTGTAGAGGATGGAAAATTAAAAGGTGTCGTCATCCGAGGTAGTGTGATTGAAGCATTAGCAGAAACAAGCGAGGTGAGTGAACATGAATAATCTATTAAACTATCAATTACCAGTGGCAAACTGGGTAGAAAATATCACAGAATGGTTTACGACAACTTTTTCTGGCCTATTTTCATTTTTACAAACGATCGGACAGGCAGTGATGTCGGGGATTACAAATTTACTGTTAGTGATCCCAGCGCCTTTGTTTATCTTGTTATTGACGATAGCAGCTTTCTTTATTTCTAAGAAACGTCCAGGACTTACGTTGTTCACATTGATTGGTCTATGGTTTATTTATAACCAAGGTCTATGGAATGACTTGATGAATACTGTCACACTTGTTCTTTTATCTAGTGTGATCTCCATCATCATAGGTGTACCGTTAGGGATCTTGATGGCAAAAAGCAGTAAAGCTCAAAGTATCATCAAGCCGATCCTTGACTTTATGCAGACGATGCCAGGATTCGTTTATTTGATTCCAGCAGTTGCATTTTTCGGTATCGGGATGGTGCCAGGGGTATTTGCCTCAGTCATCTTTGCTTTGCCACCAACCGTTCGTTTTACGAATTTAGGGATTCGACAAGTACCGAAAGAGTTAGTAGAAGCTTCTGATTCATTCGGGAGCACAAGTCGTCAAAAACTATTCAAACTAGAATTGCCTTTAGCTAAAAGTACGATCATGGCAGGGATCAATCAAACAACGATGCTGTCACTTTCAATGGTCGTTATTGCCTCTATGATCGGTGCACCCGGCTTAGGACGGGGAGTATTGTCCGCTTTACAAAGAGCACAAGTCGGGAATGGATTTGTCAACGGGGTTGCATTAGTTATCTTAGCAATCATCATTGACCGTTTTACGCAGCATTTGAATCAGCCAAACAATAAGAAAGTTGCAGGAGCTGCAACACAAAAAAGTAAAAAACGTCAAGGATTGATCATTGGTGCTGTAGTAGTAGTGATCTTAGGCGCGATTGGTATAGGAAGTTTTTCTTCTGCCAAAGAAACAAAACGTATCAACTTGTCTTATGTCGAATGGGATACAGAAGTTGCTTCAACAAATGTAGTCGGTGAAGTGTTGAAACAAATGGGCTATGATGTAACGATGACACCGCTAGATAATTCAATCATGTGGAAATCTGTTTCAAATGGCGAGTCAGATGCCATGGTTTCAGCTTGGCTACCTAAAACTCATGGTTCACAGTATGCACAATATAAAGATCAAGTCGAAGACCTAGGTGCCAATTTGACAGGAGCAAAAGTCGGTTTAGCAGTACCAGCCTACATGGATGTAAATTCGATCGATGAGTTAACCGATCAGGCAGGTAAGAAAATTATAGGAATTGAGCCAGGAGCTGGTGTAGTTACGGCTGCTGAAAACACGATCCAAAAATATGACAACTTGAAAGACTGGAAAGTCGAGACATCTTCTTCAGGAGCAATGACCGTTGCACTAGGACAAGCAATCAAAAAACACGAACCAATTGTAGTTACAGGATGGACACCTCATTGGATGTTTGCCAAATATGATCTGAAATACTTGGAAGATCCTGAAAACGGAATGGGAAGCGAAGAGCAGATCCATACGATGGTTCGAAAAGGATTGAAAGAAGACCAGCCAGAAGCTTATAAAGTA
Organism: Enterococcus sp. 2STP; assembly: GCF_032465635.1. Lineage (NCBI taxonomy): Bacteria > Bacillati > Bacillota > Bacilli > Lactobacillales > Enterococcaceae > Enterococcus > Enterococcus sp. 2STP. Next base: position 165,137 of record NZ_JAWDJH010000013.1, on the reverse strand, counting down.
TTAGACAATTTCCATTGGTCAGAAAAAGATATGGAAAAAGTCATGTTGGAAATCAACAATGGAAAAGATCCACAGCAAGCAGCAAAAGAATGGATCAAAGAGAACCAAGAATTAGTCGAAAGCTGGAAAAAATAAAAAAGACGGAAACAAAATAAATGGAGCTTCCAAAATTGGATCAAAAATCCAGTTTTGGAAGCTCCATATTCGTCTGTCTCTTTTTTTGCCTATAAAAAAAGAGAATGCGCAGTTCGTCTTCGAAACGTCCGAAGACGCCGACAAACTACCATTCTCGTGGGTTTGGCACCCAATGGGCCGTGAGGGGCTCGAACCCGCGACCCGCTGATTAAGAGTCAGCTGCTCTACCAACTGAGCTAACGGCCCATACAAAAAGTACTTAATAATAGTAGCACTAAGAATTTTAAAATGCAAGACTACATTTAAAGAAAATCAGAAAAATCTTTACTTCCTTATAGGAAATCATTCATAGATTATTCACATTTGCTCGTTATTATATAAGCATACCAACAAACAAAGTTCTTGCAAGAGAACAAACCCTAACACTTTTTCATTTTTTACTCCTTTCCCGCCGTCTCCCCGGCGGGTCTCCTGTTCTTAACGATAAAAGACAAGAAGGCTTGGCCTTCTTGTTTTTTTGCTTTTATAAAATTCCATTAATTAAATCATCTAGTTCAAATAACTAGATTGAATGTTTATGGTAACTTTGGTATCATGTTAGTGAAATGAAAAAAGGAGCGATTACGATGGAAAAAATGCGTCAGCAATTAATGGAGTGGGGAAAAGAACTGGAAACATTCCGTCTGCCTCACTGGGAAGAGCTCCCCGACCTAGAACTTTATATGGATCAAGTCAGAACGTTAGTTGATCGTTATCTTTCACCTGTGATACAAGGAGAAAAACATCCATTGCTAACCTCCTCTATGGTAAACAACTACGTTAAACTGGGTTTGATACCAGCACCAGTTAAAAAAAGATACAACAAAGAACATGTAGCATTTTTACTTGCAATCACTACATTGAAACAAGTATTGACTATTCCTGAAATCAAAGAAGGAATATTGTTCCAAGGAAAAACAGTGGGGATTCGTGAAGCTTATAATCTATTCTGTGATGAACAAGAAGCAGCTGTATGGATGGTCAGCCAATTAGCACAAGGCAAATCCCATCCCCAAAAATTCGACCAGGCAACCCCTGTAGAATATATTGCTGTAAGAGCAGCAACTTTATCGTTTGCAATGAAACTTCTTGCGGAAAAAACGATTGTTCTAGAAACCGAATACTTAAAAGAGGAGAAAACAAATGAAAAATGATAAAATCGCGATTTTAGTAGATTCTGGTACGGATGTGCCAGAAGAATTGATAAAAAAATATGAGATGTACATGATTCCTTTGAAAATTATTTATAAAGATCAGGTATATACAGATAAAATAGATATTACACCTGAAGAAATCTATCAACGTTTGCCAGAGGAAATTCCAGGTACATCTTTGCCTGATGGTGAGTCGATCACAGAAATCTTTGAGCAAATCAAAAAAGATGGTTATGAAAAAGTACTTGCGGTAACGATTTCCAGCGGATTGAGCGGGACGTATAACGTGGTTCGTTTGATTGCAGAACAGCAAGAAGAACTAGAAGCGTATGTACTAGATACGAAAAATATCGGTATTGGTGCGGGTTTTTCTGCAATACAAGCAGCGAAATGGCTAGAAGACGGTGTCGAGTGGAATCAGCTGATCAGTAATTTGAATGAATTAGTCGAAAGAACAAAAGTTTTCTTTAATGTTGCGACATTGGAATATCTCCAAAAAGGTGGACGGATTGGTTTGGTTGCTTCTATTTTAGGAACCGCTTTAAAGCTTAACCCAATCATCTCCTGTAATGATGAAGGAATCTATTACACAGTAGGAAAAGCTAGAGGACGTAAAAAAAGTTTGGATAAGACGGTTGCTTACGTCAAAGAAAAAATCGGCAATGCCAAGGTTTTTAACTTAGCCGTTGCCCACGGTGATGCGAAAGAAGAAGCGATTGAAATGGAAGCGAGGCTCAAAAGAGAGTTCCCGCAAGCAAACCAAATCTACTTTGGTCAAATTTCTCCGGCATTAGTAGTCCATACTGGTCCGGGATTATTAGGTGTCGGCGTACAAGTTTTAGAAGGATAAATCAAAAAAAGGAAAACAGTGAGGTGAAAATCAGTGTTTTCCTTTTTTTATTGAAGTTAGAACAAAAAAGGAAGTATTTTGCACTCCCATGTTAATTTTCTCTTTTGTTTTATAGGCAAAGATGAAACAAAACCAGAAATACGGTATAATGAAAAGGTGTGACAATAATATATAAGAGGTGGCTCTTTATGAAAAAAGTTTTAGTTGTCGATGATGAGAAGCCGATTTCGGATATCGTCAAATTCAATTTAGCCAAAGAAGGCTATGATGTTTATACTGCATATGATGGGGAAGAAGCCTTGGAAAAAGTTGCTGAGGTAGAACCTGATTTGATTTTACTTGATTTGATGCTACCTAAAATGGACGGTTTAGAAGTTGCTCGTGAGGTACGCAAAACGTATGACATGCCAATCATTATGGTAACAGCCAAAGATTCTGAAATTGATAAAGTCCTAGGCTTAGAATTAGGCGCGGATGACTACGTGACTAAGCCATTTTCCAATCGAGAATTAGTGGCAAGGGTCAAAGCGAATCTTCGTCGTGGTGCCACGGCTACGAAGGAACCAGAAGATGCGGCTCCTGCGGAATTGACGATTGGTGATTTGACCATCCATCCAGAAGCTTACATGGTGACGAAACGAGGAGAAACAATCGAGTTGACACACCGTGAATTCGAACTACTCTTTTACTTGGCGAAGCACCTTGGGCAAGTGATGACAAGAGAACATTTATTACAAACGGTTTGGGGCTATGATTATTTTGGAGATGTACGAACAGTGGATGTAACTGTTCGTCGGTTGCGCGAGAAGATCGAAGATAATCCAAGCCATCCAAATTATTTAGTGACACGCCGTGGTGTCGGTTACTATTTGCGTAACCCAGAACAGGAGTAATTGGATGAAAAGAAAAGTCCGCTTTTTTCGATCAGTCAATTTTAAGATCGCTATTACTTTTATTTTGATTTTATTGATCTCGATCGAAATTATTGGCGCCTATTTTATACGTGGATTGGAACGTTCCACGATCAATACATTTATTAAAGATATGAATCAAACGGTGGAATCATTAGCGACGACAATCAGTCCGGAATTAAATCGCAAAGATAACGTAGATGACGAAGAGGTAAATGCGAATATCAAGAGATTTATTGAAAACAGTGCGACTAGCGATATCATCGAAATACGGGTCGTTGACGAAAAAGGGATCATCCGAGGAACAACTGATGTCAATGAACAAAGCGCTGTGGGAAAGAAAAATGATTATGTCGATATCAATGATTTCACAACTAAACGGTATGTTGCTTTAGATAACGACGATAAACGGGTGAATATCAATGTTCAACCGATCCTGTCCCCGACCGGCGATGCCGTTATCGGGGCTCTTTACGTCAAAAGTAATATCGAACAAAAATATTCGGAAATCAATAATACAGCAGTCATTTTCTTTACTGCCTCACTGATTGCTGCGTTTATTTCAATGATCGTCTCCGTTTTAGTTGCTCGTTCGATTACTCAGCCAATCGGTGAAATGAGAGAACAAGCCATTCGAATCGCCAGAGGAGACTACAGCCGGAAAGTCAAAGTGCATGGACAAGATGAACTAGGGCAGTTGGCTGATACCTTCAATCAGTTAGCTGAACGTATCGAAGAAGCTCAAGATACAATGGAAGCTGAACGCAATCGGTTGGATAGCGTGCTGTCTCATATGACAGACGGCGTCATCGCGACAGACCGCAGGGGGAAAGTCATTACGATCAATGATATGGCTGTTTCCTTGCTAGATGTCAAAAATGAGGAAGCAATTGGACAATCGATTTTGACACTTTTGGATATCGAAGAAGAATATACCTTGCGGAAATTATTAGAAGATCCAAACGAAATGGTACTTGACCGTTCAACCAGTACATTGGAGAGCGATCAGATGATCTTACGAGTAGACTTTTCCATGATCCGTCGCGAATCAGGTTTTATCAGCGGATTAGTAGCTGTCTTGCATGATGTGACAGAACAAGAAAAAACAGAACGGGAACGCCGTGAATTCGTTTCTAATGTTTCCCATGAGCTTCGTACACCACTGACAAGCATGCGCAGTTATATCGAAGCATTGAGCGAAGGTGCATGGAAAGACGAAGAAGTAGCACCAAATTTTTTGAAAGTAACATTGGATGAAACAGATCGGATGATTCGAATGATCAATGATCTCCTGAATCTATCTCGCATGGATACAGGAAATACCCAGCTTCAATTAGAGTATGTCAATTTTAACGAGTTAGTGAATTTTGTTCTTGACCGTTTTGATATGATGGTGGGAAACCAAGAAAAAAATTATAAGATCCGTCGCGAATTCACGCAAAGAGATCTTTGGGTCGAAGTAGATACAGATAAAATCATCCAAGTAGTCGATAATATCATGAATAACGCGATCAAGTATTCACCAGATGGGGGAACGATCACCTGTCGCTTATTAGAAACGCATAATAACGTGATTTTAAGTATTACCGACCAAGGATTGGGGATTCCTAAAAAAGATCTGAACCGAGTGTTCGAACGATTTTATCGAGTAGATAAAGCACGTGCAAGAGCACAAGGTGGGACAGGACTTGGATTAGCTATTTCTAGAGAAGTAATCAAGGCGCACCGAGGCGCGATTTGGGCAGAGAGCAAGGAAGGAAAAGGATCGACTTTTTATATCTCGCTGCCATACGAACCTTATGAGGAGGAATGGTGGGAATGAGAATTTCTGAAAAAGTCGTTCGCGTAGGACTTATTTTGATGGTTGCATTAAGTTTATATTTCTCTTATGCCATCTGGCTGAGTCCAGCAGGGAAAAGTTCGATCAGCGTCGATGAGACAAACACTCAAATGATCGAGTCTCAAAGCAATCGGAAAACTTCTGAAGTTTTTCTTCCGCTTCATGTCACGTGGCACCATTCGGGAACGATCCAAGAAACCAACAGTGAAAATCTCGTGTACCGATTGCAATTGATCATCGATAAAGCAAGATTTGGGAAGCTTTCTGAAGTCGTTTCGGGAGATGAATCACAATTCGAACAAGTGAAAAATCTGACATCTGGTTTCGAGTTGGCCTATAATGCGCCTTTTTTGCTAAGAGAATATAAGGAAGCATTTGATTTAGATGTAGACGTCTCGAATTTGGCAAAAGAAAGCGAAAATATGTATTTTACTAGAATACAATTCGATCAAGGAAACAAAAAAATCCGATTTTTGAATTATTCGAACCACCTTGTATATGAAGCGAATATTTCGTTGAATTGGGAGGATATCAACAAAGAATTAACAGCAAACGACACGAAATGGACAGAAATGTCAACAGAACCGTCGACGATCGACACCCAATATGCTACGAAACATTCAATCAAGTTGAAAAAGTACAGCTATATCCTTTCGCAGCAACCCTATACACTTTTTAGAAATGCTTTTTTCCAGAAACCAGATAGCGTGAAGAATAATGATGAAAGCAATGAATTGATTTTTTACGGTGGGAATGAAACGATGTCTATCCATTCGGAAACGCAAGTAGTTGATTTTCGAGGAGAGCTGCCAGAGAAAAAAGAAAATGCTAGTGTATTTTCTGAAAGTTTTCCCTATATTAGCAAATTAGGCAGTTCTTTAGGGAATCTCAGATATTTTGACCGCAGTGACAATACCATCGATTACCGGATCTTCGTGGAAGGCTTCCCGGTTTTTGGGACGGACAGCAGAGGACAGATCGGTGTGGAAGTTGGCGGTGAAACGAACGGTTCGGTGCAAGTGAATATTCAAACCAGTTTGAATACGATTCAAGTACCGATACCTTCAGATGAAGAAGTAGAACTTGCAAGTACGAATGAAATCATCCAGCAGCTGGAAGCTAAGGGAGCAGATAGCAACAAGATTGGTTCAGTAATCGTTGGCTATACATGGCAAAATGTTAAAGAAACGAATCGCGTCGTTGATCTCTTACCTGAATGGTATGTGAAATATGAAGATAACTGGTATTCAGCTAACGACCTTCTGGAAAAATTACCTGGATTGGAGGCGAATTAATTGGATTTTAAAAAAATCGAATGGATATTTTTCGTCGCTTTTTTAGGGTTGAATGTGTTTTTATTCAGCAGTTATCATGATGCGGTATACCAAGAAAACAATGTTATTCGTTCTGATCAGACTGAATCCATCCAACAACGTCTGGCTAGTGACGATATCACTTATACGGGGAAGATTTCTTCTGAGAGCAAGCAAGGCTATTATCTTAGCGCGGAACAGACCAATCTTAGCACTTCATTAGCAAATTATCGCAAGGCTGGTAAAAGCGGATTGTTGGAAAGTGGCGTGTTTTTAGACGGCGATGTTTTGACAAAATCCTTATCCAGCTCAGAATCTGAAAAGAACGTGATTGATCCAGATAAGATCAGCAGTTCTTTGGAAGATTTTTTAGCTAACAAAGACAATATTTTGTTCGGTAATGAGTATGTGTATACGAAAAACTTTTCTCATTTAGAAGAAGAACCACTAGAAATCCAAGCAAGCCAAGAGTATGAAGGTATTCCGTTCAATGATGATACAGCAAAAATCGTTCTTTCTTTAGAAAAAAACGATAACGATTATAGTATCACGAAATACATGCAGACGCATTTATCTGATATCGAGCAGCTGCGTGAAAAGACGGAACTGTATACAGAAGAGGAAGCAATCAATACATTGTACATCAATAACAAAATACCAAGAGGATCAAAAATCTTATGGCGTCAACTAGCTTATTCCTGTATTCTGAAAGTCCGGGAAAAAAATGTGTATGTTCCTGTTTGGCATGTAGCGATCGAAACAAGTGATAAAGTGGTTCAAATCGAGAGCGTCAACGCTTTCAGCAATACGATCGTGACAAACAACACTGTACCAAAAGTGGAAGATCAATAAAAAAGCGAGTATAATGAAAAAAGTTTACAAAGTAAGAAGGGAAGTAGGAGTCAAATGGCTGAAGAAAAACCAGCTTTTAAAATCAGTATCCTAGCAAGTGGAAGTTCGGGTAATTCACTTTATATCGAAAGTGAAAAAAAACGGCTTTTGATCGATGCAGGACTTAGCGGTAAAAAAATCACTTCCTTGATGGCTCAAATTGATCGGACACCGGACCAATTAGATGGAATACTTGTGACGCATGAACATCGAGACCATATACATGGTGTGGGTGTCTTGGCTCGTAAGTATCATTTGGATGTTTTTGCCAATCAGCAGACTTGGGAAGCGATGGAGCCGCTGATTGGGAATGTACCAGTGGAACAAAAACATCTATTTGAGATGGGAAAAGTAAGAACATTCGGCGATATCGATATTGAGAGTTTCGGCGTCTCCCATGACGCAGCAGCTCCGCAATTTTATCGTTTCCATAAAGAAAACCGTTCATTCGTCATGTTGACGGATACCGGATACTGCAGTGATTACATGCGAGGTGTCATTGAAAATGCCGATGGTTATTTGATGGAAAGTAACCATGATCTTGAGATGTTACGCATGGGACCTTATCCGTGGAATCTAAAACAGCGTATTTTAGGAGATAGAGGGCATCTTTCCAACGAAGATGGTGCACTTGTTATGACTGATGTGATCGGTAATCGGACCAAACGGATCTATCTTGGTCATCTTAGCAAGGAAAACAATATGAAAGAACTTGCTCATTTAACGATGGAAAATGTTTTGAAAGAAAAAGATTTTGGCGTTGGACATGATTTTGAAATCTATGACACAGATCCAGATGAAGCAACTGAGCTATTTTCGATTTAAATAGTTCAGTCAATAAAAAAATAAAAACAGAAGATAAAATCAATTAGTGTTGGTTTTATCTTCTGTTTTTATTTTTCAGAACATTGACAAAACAACCGTGTTATCGGCTGACTACACTGATATGCTGTTTTTCATGTTGTTTATCCAGTATCTCATCTACTAATGCAATCGCGTAATCTGCCATGCTGATCGTACTGTCGCCAGCAGCGTTTCTTTGTAGATAATCATCACTTAATAAATAAGTGCCTGTACGCTTGCCGTGTGGATCAAATAAAGAAGCTGGACTGATATAAGTCCACTGTAGATTTTTAGATTGTTTCAATTTTAGCAATCCTTCGTACATATTGAAAGCTGTTGGATAGAAGGGTGCATTTTTAGGTACTTGGTCAATCATACGAGTCGTCTTTTCTGTATCCAAGAATAACGAAGAGGCACCCCCAACGACGATTAAGCGTGTATCGGTTCCTTCAAGTATCTCAATCAAATGGGACAAAGAAGTTTGATGCATTTCTTCTTTTCCTTTAGGAGCGTTGAAAGCATCAACGACAACATCAAAAGATGCAAGGTCAGTAGCTGTCAACTCAAATAAATCCTTTTGTATAAACGGAACATCTGATGGTAATTTTTCTGGATGACGCACGATTGCCGTCACATCTAACTCTCTGGACAATGCTTCGTCTAAAATAAATGAACCTGCATGACCAGTAGCGCTAATGATTGCGATTTTCATAAAAAACCTCCTTTTTTATTCCTGTCCATTGTAAGCAGTTACTGGATATTCGTCAAAGAATCCGTTTTTTGAAAAGCTTAGTGCGCATTCCTTTCATGGTTCGTGTTCATTAGGTATAGTTAAATTAAGAAAACTGGTTAATCAAATAGAAGATGAAGGAGATAAGAAATGAAAGAGTGGTTAGATCGTGCCTTTTTACCAATGATAACATCTGTTGTGAATCTTAGACCCTTAACTGCTTTGCGTAATGGAATGACTTATACGATCCCGATAATTATAGCTGGCTCGCTGTTTTTCTTATTTGCTCATTTTCCTGTAGATTACATCGCTCAGTGGATAGACAAAACAGGATTTTCTATGTATTTTACACAAGTATACCAGGCTACATTTGACGTGATAGCCTTTTGGATCGTTTTTGCTATTGCGTATGCTTATGCAAAAGAAGAAAACATCGATCGCTTGCCAGTCGGCATGACAGCCTTGTCTGCTTACCTACTACTTATTCAGCCACTTAATGTTCAGGGAGAGATAGATAATATCTGGACAGGCGGTGAAGGGATACTAGGAGCAGTTGCAACCGGGCTCCTCATCGGATGGGGCTATGCACGTTTAGCAAGATTTGCGAAAGGGTGGAGGCAAAATGGGAAGATTCCTGAAAATGTTTGGCAGTCTTTTACTTCATTGATTCCAATACTTGCTATAGTCATTTTTACGCTTATAGGTTCAGCTGTTTTTCAACAGTTGTTCGGGATGACTGTTGTTCAAGGAATATGGACGTACGTCCAGCTTCCGATCCAATCGTTGATAGACACGTTATTCGGTGTGCTTTTATTAGGTTTTTTTGTCCCGTTTTTATGGCTATTTGGTCTTCATGGATCTGCGATGGTCAATGGGTTGGTTAGTCCGATTTTACAAGCAAACTCATTAGCAAATGCAGAAATCTTAGCCTCTGGAAAAGAATTGACTGTGGCAAATGGCGGGCATATCGTTACTCAGCAATTTCTTGATCAATTCATGACTGTTACCGGAGCAGGTTTGACGTTAGGGGCTGTATTTTTTATGATGTTTTTTGCGAAATCGAGGAAGTACCGAGAATTAGGAAAACTTTCTCTTTTACCAGCCTTTTTCAATATCAATGAATCGATTATTTTTTCCACACCGATCGTGATGAACCCGATGATGGCTGTTCCTTTTATTTTCGCGCCGATCCTCTCAGGATTGATTACCTATTCCGCTTTATATTTTGGATTCGTTCCTTTATTTACAGCGGTCCAAGTTCCTTGGACAACACCGCCGATCCTCTCGGGTTTTTTAGTAGGCGGAGTGCCTGCAGCGATTTTACAAGGTATCGTGTTGGCAATTAGTTTTTTCATTTATTTCCCATTTTTGAAAAAAATAGATTCTGCAAACTTCAAAAAGGAAAGACAGACAAAAAATGCTGGAACAGCAGAAAAGATCATCGACTAAAAAAACAAAAATACTCCTGTCGCTTTAGATTGGAAAAATCACCAATCTAGGATGACAGGAGTATTTCTAATCATGTTTATACCAGTCCTTTTTGGACAGCTAATTGAACAAGAACAACTAATGTGTTCATTCCTACGTGTGTGATCATTGATGTCCAGATCCGACCAGTAGCTTTGTACTCTAGGCTGAAGAAGAAACCTAAGAAAAAGTAAATCAGCAAATGACCATCATTATGAGCAAATGCAAACAGCAAAGAGCTGATCACTGCCCCGACCCAAAAATTTGAATACCGGCTGATGATCCCCAGTATGCTGCGGCGGAATACGAACTCTTCCATGATGGGTCCTGCAATAGTTGTCGCCAAAATAAAAGCAGGTGCTTCCATGATCATCTGGATGATATTTTGTGTATTCTCAGAAGGGGTTGCTTCGCCAAACAATACAGATTCCAACATGACAGCGATGCTTTGCAGAAGCAATGCGACAAAGATCCCAACTAATCCATAAATAACGATCTTTGGAACAGAAGCTTTTTTTACTGCTGATTCGATCGCTAAAGGCTCAGGTTGCTTAAAATAAAAAATAGCTAGGACAACCGCGCCCAATATATACATGACTGCAGTTGCTGTGATCAACTCAGACGTAGATTTTACAAGTCCTATCGAAGCGAGGATCAAGGGTGAGATAAAAATTAGACCATAGCAAAAAATGCTGAGGAAACTATATTTTTTTAAAGACATGTAATTCCTCCTTTTAAGGGATAACAAGCATGCAAGGCAAGCTTTTATCGATTGATTTCAATTATATCATAATTTCAATAAGCAACTGTCAGAATAAAATTTCTTTTCTTTGATTTAAAAGCTTGCAAAAAAGAGGGAGAATGAGTATTATTAAAAATGTAGGTTAGCACTCGAAGGTTAAGAGTGCTAACGAATTAAAAAAAGAGTTATCGGAGGGATTTATCGTGTTAAAACCATTAGGTGATCGCGTCATTATCGAAGTCGCAAAAGAAGAAGAAAAAACTGTCGGAGGAATCGTTTTAGCTTCTGCAGCTAAAGAGAAACCTCAAACTGGGACAGTTGTTGCAGTCGGTGAGGGCCGTTTGTTGGAAAACGGTGAAAAAGTTCCTGCCGCTGTGAAAGCAGGCGACCAAGTTATGTTCGAAAAATACGCCGGTACAGAAGTAAAATACGAAGGAAAAGAATATCTGATCGTCGCAGGAAAAGATATCATGGCGATTGTTGAGTAAATTTTGAAGATAGAAAAAATAATCAAAAATAATCGATGAGGTGAATCAATCATGGCAAAAGAATTGAAATTTGCAGAAGACGCACGCGCAGCTATGTTACGCGGGGTAGATAAATTAGCAGATACAGTGAAAGTAACATTAGGACCTAAAGGCCGAAATGTCGTACTAGAAAAATCTTACGGCTCTCCATTGATCACAAATGATGGTGTGACGATCGCAAAAGAAATCGAGTTAGAAGATCATTTTGAAAACATGGGTGCAAAACTTGTATCAGAAGTAGCATCAAAAACAAATGATATTGCCGGTGACGGAACAACGACAGCAACTGTTTTGACACAAGCAATCGTTCGCGAAGGTTTAAAAAACGTAACTGCAGGTGCTAATCCTCTAGGCATTCGCCGCGGGATCGAATTGGCAACAAAAGCAGCAGTGGAAGAGTTGCATAATATCTCAACTGTTGTTGATTCAAAAGAAGCCATTGCACAAGTAGCAGCTGTTTCTTCAGGCTCTGATAAAGTTGGGCATTTGATTGCTGATGCAATGGAAAAAGTTGGAAACGACGGTGTCATCACAATTGAAGAATCAAAAGGAATCGAAACAGAACTAGATGTTGTAGAAGGTATGCAATTTGATCGTGGTTACTTATCACAATATATGGTAACAGATAACGACAAAATGGAAGCTGTTCTAGAAAACCCATATATCTTGATTACAGACAAAAAAATCTCTAACATCCAAGACATTCTGCCATTGTTAGAACAAATCTTGCAACAATCACGTCCATTATTGATCATTGCTGACGATGTAGATGGCGAAGCATTACCAACGCTTGTTTTGAACAAAATCCGCGGAACATTCAATGTAGTAGCTGTAAAAGCTCCTGGCTTCGGTGATCGTCGTAAAGCAATGCTTGAAGATATCGCTATTTTGACAGGTGGTACAGTAATTACTGACGATCTAGGTCTAGAATTAAAAGATGCAACAATCGAAAACTTAGGAAATGCGTCTAAAGTCGTTGTAGATAAAGACAATACAACGATCGTAGAAGGTTCAGGAGAAAAAGAAGCCATCGAAGCGCGTGTGCAATTAATCAAAAACCAAATTGCTGAAACAACTTCTGATTTTGACCGCGAAAAATTACAAGAACGCTTAGCTAAATTAGCAGGCGGTGTAGCTGTTGTTAAAGTCGGTGCAGCTACTGAAACAGAATTGAAAGAATTGAAATTACGCATTGAAGATGCATTGAATGCTACACGTGCCGCAGTAGAAGAAGGAATGGTCTCAGGTGGTGGTACAGCTCTAGTGAACGTTATCAGCAAAGTTTCTGCTGTAGAAGCAGAAGGAGACGTGGCAACAGGTATCAAGATTGTTGTTCGTGCCTTAGAAGAACCAATTCGTCAAATCGCTGAAAACGCTGGTTATGAAGGATCAGTGATTGTTGATAAATTGAAGAACGTAGAACTAGGTACTGGTTTCAACGCTGCTACTGGAGAATGGGTAAACATGGTTGAAGCAGGTATCGTAGACCCAACTAAAGTAACACGTTCTGCCTTGCAAAATGCCGCTTCCGTTTCTGCCTTGTTATTAACAACAGAAGCAGTCGTTGCAGATAAACCAGAACCAGCAGCACCAGCAGCTCCTGCAATGGATCCATCAATGATGGGCGGTATGATGTAAGAAAAGCACCTTGTTTATCTAGCGTAGCCCATTATTTGAGAAAGATAGATAAAAAAGTAGAAAAGGAAGCGAAATACTTCCTTTTCTACTTTTTTTGTATACTTATTCATAATAAATGTTATTTAAATGGTATCATTTGCTTTTGCTAGTAGTAGGAAACTATACTATTTATAAAGGATTATGCATATTTTTTTGAATTCGCATAGTTATTTATTTTATCTGCTAAAAACAGATAGCCAGATAGGAATAACTATGCTATATTTATAATATCATTATAATGTATGCGTATTCAAAAAAGGAGCTTCGGTAACAATAAAAACAGGAGGAGAAAAAATGAATGGATTAATGAGTTGGATGGAGAAGTATATTTTGCCAGTTGCAACGAAAATCGGGTCGGAGAAACACTTGGTTGCATTGAGAGATGCTTTTATTGGTACGATGCCAGCTACGATGGCAGGAGCAATTGCTGTTTTACTGAACGCATTTATGCGGGATTTTCCGAATACGTATCTAGGTGAAGGGAATGCAATCACGACATTTTTTACCCCAGTCATTGGCGTAAATGGATTGATCTGGAATGGTACTTTAGCTATTATGGCAGTGGTCTTTGCTTTATCACTAGGAGCGAATCTAGCGAAAGCCTATGAGGTCGATCCTGTCTCAGGAAGTATTGTTTCTCTGGTTGCTTTTATTATTGGCTTACCCGATGCAGCAACAGCGGTGTTGACATTGCCCGAGAAGCTTTCGCAAGACGCAGCAGATTTGATTACTTCTGCAGGTGGTGTGATTGCTGGAACGCCAGACGGAGGACAAACGTTATCAGTAGGCGCATGGGGCTATTTTAATTTTGGTAAATATATGGGTGGGTCTGGTTTGTTCACTGCTATGATCTTTGGATTTATTTCTGTCATTATTTTTGCGATTCTGATCAAGAAAAAGATCATCATACGGATGCCGGATTCTGTGCCACCTGCTGTAGCAAGAGCTTTTGCGGCAATTATTCCTGCATTAGTTTCTTTATACGTCGTTGGAGTGATTAATTATATCTTTAGACAAACAGCTGGCGAGCCGCTGATTGACTGGATTTCTGAAGCCATCCAATCTCCTTTGATGAACTTGTCACAAGGTTATGGAGCGGTCTTTATCATTGTTCTTCTTGTGCATGTTCTTTGGTTTTTTGGTCTTCACGGCACAAATATCATGTCACCTGTTTTGCAGACCTTATATGGTACCGCGATGGTCGAAAACACGAATGCCTTTCAAAATAATGAACCCATTCCTTTCAAATGGGTGGCAGGTTCTTTTGAAGCTTTTGTCTGGCCGGGGGGAGCTGGAGTCACGCTGGTGTTGATCGTTATGATTTTATTTTTATCTAAGCGGGCAGATTATAAAACGGTAGGAAAGTTGGGGCTTGCACCAGGAATTTTCAATATCAATGAACCAGTGATGTTTGGTCTTCCTGTTGTGTTGAATCCGCTGTTGATGATTCCGTTCATCTTGGCACCTCTTGCGACTGCAACGATCGCCTATTTTGCCACGATGGCTGGGCTTGTTCGTCCGGTTGTAGTAAATGTGATTTGGGTCATGCCAACGATCATTAGTGGATTTTTAGCTACTGCGGGAGATTGGCGAGCCATCGTTTTAACAATCATTAATTTAATAGTAGCTGCTTTGATCTGGGCGCCATTTATTTTAGCAGCAAACCGCTTAGATCCAAATTTAGGTGAACCAGAGGAATAGAACTTTTCTATTGCAAAACAAACTCCTTGATATGAGACGCGTTTCATACACTATACTCAAAGTATCAAAAGGAGGGCTTGCAATGAATACCTATGTAGAGATAACAGATGGCACAACGAACAATTATTTTTATGCGTTTGTCGAGTTTAAGGGTTCCATATTAACGTTGTACAGTTTTCAAGGACTGAATAAGAATATAGTAAAAGAAATACCGATGAATGAAATCGAAACGTTGACAAAAGATATATATTGGGGTGGCCAGCGGATTAGTTTTTCTCATGATGGAAAAATGTATCAGTTTTTTGAATGCGGTCCAGCTGTGGTAGACTATTTACAAGAAAATCTTTTTGTATAGGTGGCGAAGCAGCAGTGGCAAATATTCGAGATATCGCAAAGCTCACAGGTTATTCAGTTTCTACTATTTCACGTGTGATCAATGGACATCCATATGTAGATGAGGAAAAAAGGAAAGAAATACTTGCGGTCATGAAAGAAGTCGATTATATCCCTAATGCAAAAGCCAGACAGTTGAGTTATGGAAAAACGAAAAGTATCGGAGTAATCTTGCCTTATACCAACCATCCGTACTTTGATCAGCTGATCAGTGGGATCATTGAAGAGGCGTTTGATTATGATTACAAAGTGACGCTTTTACCGACGGGTTATCAGAAAGAAAAAGAGCGAAGCTATCTTGAAGAATTTGCAGCTAAAGCGTTCGATGGTTTGATCATCACATCTCGTGCCAATACACTAGAAGATTTGCTGGATTATCAAAAATATGGTCCTCTAGTTTTTTGTGAAGAAATCAAGGAAAAACAGGCAAGTTGCGTCTTTATTGATCGAGAACAATCGATTACAGAAGGTCTTTCTTATTTGAAGCAGCAAGGGGTAAAACGATTGGGCATCACATTGGGGCGAAGTGGCAGGCTGAGTTATAATTCAAAGATCACTTTGCAACTATGTCGTCGACTTTTTCCGTTTTTTGATGAGTCACTTGTTTTTTGGGATTGCATAGATGCAGAGAAAGGAAAACAAGCAGGTATCTTTTTTAAAGATCATAGAGTTGATGGGGTCTTTACAAATTCGGATATGGTCGCAGCAGGCATCTTGCAAAGCTATCTGCAAGATAAGACACCAGTGGTGATTGGACGCGATAATTTGCTGATCAGCGAGCTTCTTGGCTTTCCAACGATCGATCACCATCTGGAAGCTTGCGGAGAAATGGCTTTTCAATTGTTTCTTACAGAAAAAAAGGATAAAGTGAAAATACCTTATACGTTTATTCAGCGCTGAATTTTGGCAAAACACTTGTAAAAAATGAATCAGACACCAAATGTTAGTATAAAAAATCTAACTTTGGTGTCTGATGTTTTGTTGTTCGGTCGTTTTTGTCGGATCATGTAAACTGCTATGCCTTTTTTTGGATGATTTCATTTAATGCTTTCGCTGCACCTTGACCACTTCGTTCGTCATAATATGCAGTGAATCGTTCATCGGCTTCGTACATCATCCCTAATCCTTTATGCGCTTCTGGCTGATATTCAGACCAGCTGTAAGATAGCCACTTCTTATGAGCTTGAAAGATGCGATCTGCTAAGTTTTCATCTGCAGAGGCTTGTAAATAAAGAGTGAGATCAGCTAACATCTGCTTTTCAACAGTTTGCATTTCTTCATACGTTTCTTTATCCATATTCATCCATTTTTCGTTGGATGCTGTAACCTTTTCTTCCCCGTATTTTTGTCGAATCTCTTGTCCATAAGTTTCTTCATTTTCTTTCAATTTTTGTTGTTTGAACCCTTCAAATTTTTCTTTATCACTCATTTTTCTTCCTCCTTCGTACCTATCAAGTGTTTGTTGGACAGTTGCCAAGAGGATGTTGATTTGTGCCCGTTTTTCTAGAAGCATCTGCTGATGTTCGATTAAAGCTTTCTGGTGGTCAAAATGCGGATTATCTAAGATTTCTTGAATATCCTCCAACTTGAATGCCAACGTTCGATAAAATAAGATATGTTGCAGACGATCGACTTCTTTTTTGCCATAAATCCGATAGCCTGAGGAATTGATCCTAGCTGGCTTTAGCAGTCCAATCTCATCATAAAAGCGCAAGGTTCTCGGACTGACTCCCGATATCTCTGACATTTTCTTTATTGTGTATTCCATTATTTTTCCTCCTGACAAATGTAAGCATAATCCTTTACGTAACGAGAAGGTCAAGAAAAAAGTGTATTTTTTTCTCATAAAATTATGTTATACTATTAAGTGATAAAAGGTAAATCCTTTTGTTTTTTAAGGTTCAATTGTAACCGATTCCTTCATGTTGGGGACGACGGGGAATATATATGGGATTGAATCTAAATCGACTATATAGAAAAGAGGAATGAGATGAAGCTAATCGAAACACCTGTGAATAGTAATTTAAATATTAAGACATTTTATCCTAAAGTAGTAGAATTCTTTTTTGGGAATACGGCCATTAATTATTACAAATTATTTTCGTTAGATCGGACACAGTTGCTGCTAGTGGACACATATGACAAAAAGCAAGTTGTGATGATCAATACGAAGAAAAAAATCACAAGGCAAGAAATCGACTATGCGATTCATCACGTTTTAAAAATGACACGGGAAGATGTCAAAGTCCATATAGGAGTGAAACAGGAGCTGGAACGTGCCGGAATACAATTCAAACGTCCAAATAAAGATATTGTAGTTGTCGAACAAAAAAATACGATGGCTTGATGTCCTAATTTATGCTAAACCGCTCCATACTTATGATGTATACAGCAAAAAGAGGTTGTGAAAAAGCTGTTCTGCATCACGTAATAAGAACAGCCAAACGAAAATAGTTCGTCATATTTTTTGTTTGGTTGGGCTTATTACCGCAGATGCAAGCTTTTGAGCACCGTTTAAGGAAGAGGTTGTGAAAAAGTCGCTTAGTTTCGAGTATTAAGAAAAATTGTGTGAAAATGGCTTTCTACATTTTTGCATAAATTTGGCTTAATACCGAGAAACTGGCTTTTGAACACCGTTTACCAAGAGGTCGTAAGCCTGCCGTTCAGCTCCGAGTCACAAGAAACAATTTCAAAAAACAGTTTCTTATGTTTTATGGATATTGTGACTTGTGACCGAGGAGTTGGCAGGAGAACACCGTTTATTCGGAAAAAAGGGAATGTGACAGACTTTTGTCGCAGCCCTTTTTTTGGTGTCCAATTATACGAACAGTTGTGGTTTAATTGACGGCAGCTTTTTTCTTTCAGGTCTTTTTAAAAGCAAGTGAAACTTCTTATTTTCATGAGCTTTTTTCAATTCAAGGTACAACTTGACATAATCTGTCTTTCCTTCCAAAAAATTCACTACATAATAACTTGTATCCGTTTCTTTGGGCATAAGATGTACAGAAGAGACGATTAGAAAATCAATGGGTTGTATTTCTTCATAGGATAATTCCTTCAGTTCGATAAAGGACAAGTCTTTTAAAAAATTCTTGATATCTTGGGTAAAAAAATAATTTGTTTCCATCACTAAAGAAACTTGTAACTTAGTTGAATTTTCATTGTCCTCGCAACATTGCAAAGTCAGCCATGCAAATATTTCAGCTAAATCGTTACAGCAAATAGAAAGCCATTGATAATTATGTCGACGCCCCAACTTATTCAAGAAAAAGGTAAAATGCTCTTTTAAATAGTAATAACTTGAAGACTTCTTTTTATGAAAGTAATTCATTAGAAAGAAGAGTGTCGGTACACGCTTTGGAAAAAGATAATAACAAAAAAGAATATTAAATAAATGGAGGTGAACAATTTGATTGTGTTGAAAAACACGGTCATTAGGAAAAATCTCAGTTTGCCAATAATTGTCAAGTTCTTTCAATAATGAAGAAAGCAGCAGTCCTTTTTTGTCGAATATGTCTAAAGCTTCATTAAGAGTAGGATTCTCATATTGAAAGGTCGGTGCATAAAACACCATAAATTGTGCAAAACGAAATTCACTATCTTGATGAGAGGCGGGAATAGAAAAATGTTCACCAAAAAGGCATTTTATTCGATGATCATTACTAAAAACTGCTTCGCTATAGCGAGGGTCATCCTCTACATAGTGACCTTGTGCAATCCGCTGAGTGGTAATCCCAGCAAAAAGACAAACTTCTTTTTTTCCTACGAAACTCCAATTTAAAGATGTATGCTTAGTAAGTTCAGCCAATTTTTTTAATAACTCAGATTTTGAGACGTAAAAAGCATAATCTTCATTTCCGCGAGAAGCTGCCCAAAGAATATTGAATAATATCAAGCGAATCAAGCGTTCGTCTCCTTTGAAAGATAATTGGCTGCGATTAAAAATGACATCGAATTCCTGTACATAATCGGCTAATGACTGCAGATGCCGCATAGCAGAAGCACGACTAATGAAATTTTCTTGGCAAAATTCCATCAGATTTTTCTCTGGATAGAAAAGAGAAGATTTAATCGCGCGATAAGGGAGGCTATGCTGGATAAGATAGGAATAATAATAATCATAGTTTAAATCAGTTGGCAGATTCTGATTGATCTTGTTTTTTGACAATAATTTGAATCCAGAAAAGCAAAAGTCATCAAATTCATTCTCCATTTCATTCAATATATTTTTTACGACACTAGAAGATAAATCAAGTTTTTTACTGATTTCTTTGATAGTTAATTCATGTTGCTCCTCCAATAGATGAAAAATTGCTAACTTGCGGCGTTCTTTCTGGGTAAACACAATATTGAAAAACATAGGACCTCCTTTTTGATTGCTTATTTCTTTAAATAATTAAAAATACAAATATTTTATAAACTATTATTCAACTCCAGATCATTTCTAGATACCTCTTCATTTTTCTTTATATCCACTTAAATTATATTTTTCTCATTTTTTTGATTTTATTCCCATTTTATTGTCTCAAATTTGATCGATAAATACAATTTATTTGAGAAAACACTTCCATTGTTTAGGGGTCAATGTTTTTTATTAAGTTGATTGTTCCCTTTTATTATGGATTTAATGGCTGTTTACGGTATTTTTCTGTTATTATATTTTTCAACACCCCTTTTTTCTAATCTATTTGCAATCTTATTTTAATTAAGTTAAATTTTAGGTATCGGATAAAAGATGAGAACGACTATATCGGAGCTTTTTGAAAAAATCTCACTAATATTCAAGAAGGGGAAGAGAGGAAATGAAAAAAACGAAAACTGTCTCACATTATGGCAGTGTAGTTTTTATGGTTGCTGTCCTATTTTTATCGCAACTTACGGGACTGTCGCAGATCACTTTTGCCAAGACTGAGTCTGAAAAAGTAGTAGCTGATGAACATGCGAATATTGTGATCGATTACGAAATGGATGAGGAACTGAAGCAGATACAATGGAGTATGACATATGAGAAGCATGCAAAAGATGAAGCTGAATATCAAATGCAATTTAAGCTGGAAATAGTTGAACATGAAGGATTATTACTGAGAGAAAGCATTCAGGAAATCGAACGAACCTTTGGAAAAGTAGGACCAGTTGATGAGGAATGGTACTACGCAGGTGATTTTTCTTCGGAGAATGAGAGAATTGAAATCGTTTTTAAAAGCCTCATAGTAGAAGAATACAATCAATACCATCTAAAAATTACGCCAAGACTGATGAAACAAACAGGAGATGAATTAGAAGAGATATTCATCGGTGACCAGACAGAGTACGTAGTCGCAGTCGATTTATCGGAAAATACTGCCGTACCTGAAATAAATGGGGAGCCTACTGAGATTTCTGATAAGCCAGAAGCATCAAGAGAAGAACCAGTGGAAGAAGCTCAAACAGAAGCGGAAGAAGTTGAAAACTATGCCGCTCCCAGTATATTAGATCCCAATTTGAATGGTGCTTTTGCAGATGCTATTCCTTTAAATCACTTGTTTGCAAGACCAAGTCATATTTTCACACTTGCACCTAATGTCGCAACATTAGATCAAGACTACCGATTAAGTTATATGACGCCTTCAAATTTGAGTTCATTGCTATATAACAGAGGGCATATGGTTTCAACAAGTTCTAACAGGATTGATTTTACGAACATGTCTACGGATATCGGATTTACAAGTTACCTCTATTTTGATGAAGATACAGAGGGAATCACGTTCTTTCTTCATGATGGGAATCCTACTAATTTGTTTTTCAGCAGACGGGGTATCTACAATATGTATGATCCTACAGCAGGGCATTCACCTAAGTCATTAGGAGCGTATTATCACCCAGATCTTTTGACAGGTATAGCTCCTATTGATAAATATATAGCGAATGGAATGATTCTTGAATTCGATAATAAAATTTCTAATGGCCCTCTTCTAAATCCCGATGCATTAGGAGATCGAGAATTCTCTGGTGCCCATATTGCAGCAGCGCCTTCAGGTAGTCCGACTACTAAATCTTTTAAAAAAGACTTTGGCAGAAATAGTGAATTTTCGACTAACAGCTGGTGGAAATTGGATATCAACATTACCCCAGCAGGGATGCTTACCTTTACAATGGAGGATCTGCGCCAAACAGGAGGATATGGCATAACAGAAGGCGTCATCAATATCAATGACTATTTTACCAATCTTCCATCGAAGAAACTATATTGGGGATTCACTGCGACTGCTGAATTTTCTCTTCTTAGTCCTCGTGCAGATGCAGCAATCTTTTTAACCAATCCACGATTTGAGGTCCAAGGGGAATTGGTGCATGAGATTACAACGCAAGAGCAAGGTGTGACGGTGAATGTGAATGGCAAAAAAATCCCTATCAATACAGAATTGGAACACACCGTTACATTTTACAACGAAGAAGGCGATGGTAGTATCTTCCTTAATCCTAGTGAAGATAATGGTATCACTATCTTGACTTCTGATGAAGAAGAAAGTAGATCCAATCCTTTTGAGTTTACTGAATTAATCTTATTAGAAGATGGCTATCAACCATATTTTACGTATCAAGAACTAGATAGTGACGGTGAAAATGCTAGATCAATAAATGTAAATGCTTTTTATGTTTCATCCACCCAGCGCTTTTATCCAGAGGAAGCTATCGAGATCCCTATAGGAACAGAAGTGACGTTGCATTACAAAACAAAAGTAAAATCAGAGTTTCAAGGGCTTGAAAACCATAACGTCTATGAACGGGTAGAGTTTATTGGAAGAACAGGCACTACAACCGGTGAGTATTATCATGCTCAAGTCGAACATGCAGTTGAATACGAGATCCAGCGTGAACCTAACCACCCACCAGAAATTGACAACTTACGAACGACAAATGAAGTGTTTGGCGAAAAAAATACATTTATTGATTTTCAAGATCCGTTCCATTTTACATTTGATTATCTTGATCCAGACTTAGATCGTTTGTATTACAGCGTATGGATCAATGATGAGTTATTGATTGAAAATCAGATAATCACAGATGCAGAAGAAGAATTCAAAATGCATCAATCACGAGGGTTCAAAATCGATCTAAAAGATTCAGAAGGTGTTTTCAAACTAGGAGAAAATACAATCAAGCTCACCCTTACTGATAATCGACCTATCAATGATGAGATTACTTATCTAGAGCTAAATGGAACCTTCACTGTTGAAGGATTTATCGGATTTGAATTCGTGACAGAAGAATACAGCTGGAAGTATGCTCGATCACAATTGCCAATGAACAGACAAGCACAAGCTCGTGAGGAAGGGATGCGTGTTGTTACTAGAAACACGTTGAATACATCGGATTCATATAGAGTGACCGTATCCGCTGAAGAACTAAATCATGTGGATATGCAACATGCGATTAGTGAAGAGTATCTTGTGTTCAAAAATGAATGGGGAGAAATCGCACTTTCTGCTTTAACGCTTGAGATTGACAAAAAGTATGAATTTTCGGAGGAAGAAGGGCTATTGCTGCGGCTAAACAATCAAGAGGCGTTAGGCGTATATTCTGGAACGATCACGTGGAAAATTGAAGATGTGTTATAGCAAGAAGCTAGCTTTGAAAGGGGGGATCGTATGGCTGGCTAGATACTAGAAAAAAAGTGGAAAGGAGAAAACAATGAAATCAAAAACCCGAGACTGGATGATTTCTGTTCTTCTTCTACTCCTGTTCTCGTTATCGATGCCAGTGGTGAATGCTGCTACCCAAGCTGGTGAAACGCATGCAGTCATAGAAATCAATGAACGGGAGATAGGAAAGCAGACTGAAAAGGGAGAAGAAAAACAGAAAAGCAGTTTTCCAGAGGCAAATGAAGCAAAGGCAGGATTGATTTCATTTGTTGGGACGCTGTTGATTATCGGCGTTATTTTAGTCTATCGTCATCAAATACGTGGAGGCGAAAAACATGAAAATTAGATTTTCGCTAGCGTTATGGAGTGCATTATTCATAGGAATGTTTAGCTGTTCTTCTGCTGTTCACGGACAGACCGAGGGCACGACTTCTCTGAAAATCGTTCCTTTGAATGAAGAATTTCCACGGATGCTATACATTGATGATTTACTGTTCGTATCGCGCTATACAGATGAACACAATCAAATCCATCGAGAGAGCAACGATTTATCGATTACCTTTCTTGATTCTCGAAAAGAGAGCACAAAATGGCAACTACAACTGAAAACAGAAGACTTCCGTTGTAAAAAAGATGGCCATCTTTTGACTGCCGATTATCAATTAGGCAGAGGAATGTTCAGCGGAAAGAACGAAGAAGCAGTCGAAGGATTGGAAGCTTTCGAATATGATCACCAAGATGCAGGAAAAGAGTATCGTACGATCATCCAGTCAACAGGAAACAAAGAACGTGGAATCGTTACATATACGATTCCTGGCGAGCAGTCAACACTCTCTTTTCCTGAGGGGACATCTAGTGGTCATTACTACTCGAAACATTATTGGCGATTTGTGAATGCAGAATTTTGATGAGAAAAAAAGGAGGACAAAAAATGAAAAAATTAGCAGGGGTTTTAAGTACAAGTGCGATGTTATTTACATGTTTTGCACCAACAGTCATGGCAGCAGAATTTGATGAACCAATGGATGGAACGACCAGAGTGGAGATTACTGACTTTTTAGTAGAGGATGGACTTCCAACTTATCCAGGGGTTTTTACACTAGATTCTGTTCCTGATATCGATTTTGGTGAACATACGGTTGCGCAAATCAGCGCAAACACAACTGTCAATGGTACTTTTGATGGCGCATTGCAAGCTTCCGATTTTCGTCCGCTAGAAGTCAGCAAAACAGAAGCTTTAGAATTGATCAGCGAATACACTGGTGTTGAAGATACAACAGAGCTGACAGCAGCTTGGGAGAATGCTGTAGTTGCGGGAGACTGGGTATTGACAGTCAGTGCAACAAACTTAACAGATGATATTGCTTCTGCTCTTACGATCAATGGAGAAAATGTATTAGAATCTGCAACAACTCTTCCGATATCTTATGTTTCCGGTACTTTTGATTATATAAACGAACTCACATCAGAAGCGCCAACACTAACAGTCAAAGCGAATACACCGGTTGGAGAGTATACTGGGACAGTTACTTACACAGCAGTTGATTCGATCTAACAGCAGTATTTCAAGTAAAATAATTTGTTTTACTTGTAAACAACCGCAAAAGGATGGAGCGGATAAGCTAACTCCATCCTTTTTACATAAAATGGAGGGATGAAAAGTGAGACGACATTTAGTATTGGTTTTGATAACTTTGTTAATACAGCTAATTTTTCCTGGAATCGTCGTTTTTGCTGATGAAAATCATGGAGCAGACTATAGCGTCCATCCTATTTTACCGGACAATCAGCGAGAAGGACGTTCATTCTTTGATTTACGAGTAGAACCTGGAACAAAACAGACACTACAGATCCAGATCAATAATTTTTCTGATCAGGAGCAAACGTATTTTATCAATGTCAATACAGCTCAGACAAACGGAAACATAGTGATTGACTACGGACAAAATGAATTACCAGAGGAGTCAATCGTTCAGCAACCCATCTGCGCATTGGTCGATTATCCAAAAGAAGCAGTGATCCCAGGGAATAAAGCAGGAGTCGTTACTTTAGAAGTACAAGCACCTGATACTTCCTTTGATGGAATCTTATTAGGCGGGATCCAAGTGAAAAAAGATTTTTCAGCTGAAAAAGAAGAAAGTAATCAGCCTTTTTTTAGCGAATACGCTTATGTGGTTGGGTTGATGATGAGCGCAAATGACAAGGAAGTTGTGCCGGATCTGAAGTTGAATGAGGTACGTTCCGAAGTGATTACCAACAATGCTGGTGTGGTTGCTGTGCTAGAAAATCCTCAACCAATCAATATCAAGGGAGTGACCGTTGAAGCAACTGTTCATTCAAAAGGACGGGAAGAACCGATAATGACACGAAAAATCGAAAATGGTGGCATTGCTCCTGAATCAGTTTTTGCTATGCCTATTTATCATGGGGAAGCGGGAAATACGAAACCTTTAGAATCTGGGGATTATCAGCTTTTAGTCGAAGCACAAGATGAGACAGGGCAAAAGTGGTTGCTGACAAAAGACTTTACGATTACGAAAGAACAAGCAAACTCAGTTAATCATGAGGTTTTTACTGTAGAAAATAATACAAATTCTTTGTTGTATATCATTATTGGAGCCCTAGCAGCGGTTCTTTTAGTCGGTGGTTTCTATGTATATCGCAGAGGAAAGAAATTCCGCAGAAGGTGATTCATATCGAATATTAAGTGAAATCTGGTTTATAAGAAGTAGTAAAGATAAGAGTAGGTGCTGTGACAAAAGTCTTGTTGCAGCCCTTTTTTCCGGATAAACGGTGCTCAAAAGCCAGTTTCTCGGTATTAAGTCCAATTTATGCAAAAATGTGGAAAGCCATTTTCACAAAATTTTTCTTAATACTCGAAACTAAGCGGCTTTTTCACAACCTCTTTTTCAGAAAATAATGAAGATTTCTTTTCCTATCAATTTTTTTTGTTATAATGGGTAGGAAATGAAAACTTGCCAAGAGGAGTAATACAAGATGAATAATACTTACCCAGACGACAGTTTGACGCTGCATACGGATCTATATCAAATCAATATGATGCAGACATACTGGGAATTAGGTCGAGCTGATTTACATGCTGTTTTTGAATGTTATTTTCGAGAAATGCCTTTTAACCACGGGTACGCGGTTTTTGCAGGATTGGAACGGTTAGTCAATTATTTAGAGAATCTGACGTTTAGTGATTCTGATATTGCTTACTTACGTGGCTTAGAAGTCTATCCTGAAGGGTTTTTGGAGTATTTACAAAATTTTGAATTTAAAGCAACGGTTCGTTCTGCTCGTGAAGGTGAATTAGTTTTTGCAAATGAACCATTGATCCAAGTGGAAGGTCCTTTGGCACATTGTCAATTAGTAGAAACAGCACTGTTGAATATGGTCAATTTCCAAACGTTGATCGCGACAAAAGCAGCTCGCATCAAATCTGTGATCGGAGAAGATCCGCTCTTGGAATTTGGGACTAGACGAGCACAAGAATTGGATGCGGCAGTCTGGGGAACTAGAGCGGCATATATCGGCGGAGCAGATGCTACAAGCAATGTACGTGCTGGAAAGATATTTGGGATACCAGCTAGCGGGACTCATGCGCATTCGTTAGTCCAATCTTATGGAAATGATTATGAAGCATTTATGGCGTACGCTAAAACCCATAAAGACTGTGTGTTCTTAGTCGATACTTATGATACGTTGAAATCAGGTGTGCCAAGTGCAATCCGCGTAGCAAAAGAATTAGGTGATAAAATCAACTTCCAAGGCGTACGTATCGACAGTGGAGATATGGCCTATATATCTAAGCGTGTTCGGGAACAATTAGATGCAGCTGGATTTACGGAAGCAAAAATCTATGCTTCAAATGACTTAGATGAAGCAACGATTTTGAATTTAAAGATGCAAAAAGCTAAAATTGATGTATGGGGTGTCGGAACAAAACTGATCACCGCTTATGATCAGCCAGCCCTTGGTGCAGTATTCAAACTAGTATCAATTGAAGATAGCGAAGGAAATATGGTGGATACGATCAAGTTATCAAGCAATGCGGAAAAAGTGACAACTCCAGGAAAAAAACAAGTATGGCGTATTACTCGAAACTCTGATGGGAAATCTGAAGGAGACTATGTCACATTATGGGATGAAGATCCTCGAGAAGAAGAGGCTATCTTTATGTTTCATCCAGTGCATACGTTTATCAATAAAACTGTTCGGGATTTTACCGCTCGCCCCGTTTTACAAGATATCTTTATCGAAGGAAAAAGAGTATACGAACTACCCGTGCTAAACGAAATCAAAGAATATACAAAAGAAAATCTAGATTCACTGTGGGAAGAGTACAAACGAGACTTGAATCCGCAAAAATATCCGGTCGATCTATCTACTGAATGCTGGAACCATAAAATGGCTACGATGGAACGAATGAAAAAAAGCGTAGCAGAACTTCATACAGAAGCATAGGAGGAGAATAAATGAGCCTGCAAACAGAAATCATCCATGAATTAGGTGTCAAACCAACAATTGATCCAACAGAAGAAATTCGTAAAAGTATTGATTTTATGAAAGCTTATTTGAAAAAATATCCGTTTCTTAAAACCTTCGTATTAGGTATTAGCGGTGGTCAAGATTCTACTTTAGCCGGTCGTTTGGCGCAACTAACGATGGAAGAAATGCGTGAAGAAACGAAAGATGAAAGCTATCAATTTATCGCTGTTCGTCTTCCTTATGGTGAACAAGCAGATGAAGAAGATGCAAAAGCTGCCCTTGACTTTATCCAGCCTGATGTCAGTCTGCGAGTAAATATCAAACCAGCTGTTGATGCACAAGTACAAGTATTAAGTGAAGCAGGTGTGGAAATCAGCGATTTTAACAAAGGAAATATCAAAGCACGACAACGAATGATTACACAATATGCCGTAGCTGGAGAAAGAGCAGGAGCTGTATTAGGGACAGATCATGCTGCAGAAAACATCACTGGCTTTTTCACGAAATTTGGTGATGGGGGAGCCGATATCTTACCATTGTTCCGTTTGAACAAACGGCAAGGGAAACAATTGCTTCAAGCATTGAATGCACCGGAAAAGCTATACACAAAAATTCCGACTGCAGATCTTGAAGATGGAAAACCAATGATTGCGGATGAAGTCGCACTAGGTGTTACGTATAACGAAATCGATGATTATCTAGAAGGAAAAGAAGTTCCCGCTCAAGCACAAGAAAAAATCGAAGCGTGGTGGAACAAGACACAGCATAAACGTCATTTGCCAATTTCTGTTTTGGATGATTTTTGGAAATAACAATAAAATAAAAAAACAGCCAATCCCTTCATAGGGATTGGCTGTTTTTGCTTTATAAAATAGAAAAGAAAACTATCAGCTGTAGTAAACTTTTAATTTGATATCTTGGTCGTAATTACCGAATCCTTTACCAAATAAAGTACAGCCACCTACATGTTCGGCATCTTCTTTTACTTCGATTCGCAAATGCCAAGTGTCTTGATCTTTAGGAATGTCGTTGATCGTGATGTCTGACAAAGGTTCCCCATTCATATTTGTCAAATGTTTGGTGATTCGGATCGTCTTCAGCAAGCCGTATTGATTAAGATTATCTGGATACCAATCAGGCGTATATTTCCCGCGGATATCAGCAAAATCTCCAGGGCTCGTCCATGTTCCTAGCTCTACGCCATTTAGGCTGAAAGTGATATCGGAAGGCCAATTGTCATTTGAAAAAGGAAATTCAGAAGAAATTTCCACAGAAACTTCCAACATTTCTAATGTATCCTCTGCATTCAAAAAATTAGGTGACTGATACTCGACAAACCCGCTGGTGAACCAGAGGATACGAGCATCCATCCTTCGAGGATCCACAAAATAGCGTGGTTCATCCACTTTTCCGATAAAGTCATGGATCGTCGCTAAACCACATGTCGGTTCAATTGCATAATTCGTATAGTGACCAATAGGTATCAATGTTTCTTTCGTGTCAAAAGCATTGAATATTTTTTCTGGGAAACTGATATCTATTTTATCGACACGGAGGCTCGAAATTTTTTGTTGTCCTATTTTCTCTGTTTTGATGATGTTCGCTTCTTCTAACTTTTTCACGTGCATCGTCGTGATCGCGCTGCTTACTCCAAGTTCTTTTGCCAAATCTTTGACATTCATCTTCTTTTTGGAAAGCAGCTGAATGATCCTGATTCTTGTCTTGCTAGCTAATGCTTCATATACCGGTAAGGATTCCTCGTTTATTTGTAGTTGCATAATTTTCCTCGCTTATTTTTCTGTTAACTATATATTAACACTAACATTAATATAGTCAATCTTTTTATAAATTACAGCTTTTATTATTAACTTTTATATTAATTATATCTAATTTTTATTTTTTAATTAACAAAAATATTATTGACAACGCTTTCTCGAAGAGTTAACATTCATTTATAAATTAATTAAGGAGGAGACACAATGACAGTTGAAGTACAAGAAGAAGTAAAAATCAAAGAGATGAATGAGAATTATCGAAAACCGCTGATTATTCAAAGGGCAGATCCATTTATCTATAAACATGAGGACGGATATTATTATTTCATTGCTTCTGTACCTTCATACGATCGTATTGAATTACGCCGTTCAAGAACGATTGCTGGTCTAGCTTATGCAACACCCCGTACAATCTGGCGAAAACATGAGACGGGCGAGATGAGCAAACTAATCTGGGCTCCAGAGATCCATTATATTGCTGGAAAATGGTATATCTATTTTGCTGCAACGCATACAGAAGAGATTATTGATGGATTGTTCACTCATCGAATGTATTGTTTAGAGTGTGAAGCGCAAGATCCGATGGTAGACGAAAATTGGCACGAAAAGGGTCAAGTGGTGTCGCACTTAGATACTTTTTGTTTAGATGCCACAGTGTTTGAACATAATAATCATTTATATTATGTTTGGGCACAAAAAGACAATGCTATTGAAGGAAATTCTAATTTATATATAGCAGAAATGACTAATCCGTGGACATTGAAAACAGAACCAGTTATGCTGACAAAACCAGAATTTGCGTGGGAATGTAAGGGCTTTAAAGTGAATGAGGGGCCTGCAGTATTGATGCGGAATGGAAAAATTTTCATCACTTATTCTGCAAGCGCTACCGACGAAAATTATTGTATGGGAATGATTTATGCTGATTTGGAATCTGACTTATTGAAAAGAGAAAATTGGACAAAGGTGACAGAACCTGTTTTCCAGAGCGACCTTTCTACACAACAATACGGACCTGGACATAATTCTTTTACTATTGCAGAAGATGGAGAAACAGATATCCTGGTTTATCACTGTCGGGACTATACGGAAATCAAAGGTGATCCGCTATACGACCCGAACAGACACACAAAAGTACAAGCTTTTGGTTGGGGTAACGATGGTTTCCCAATTTTTGGCAAGCCGCTTCCATATTTGAATGACTAAGAGAAAGAGGGAGAATCATGAAAAACGAATCGAATCATTTTTGGAGCTTTGCGGGAACCCATTTTACGTATTTCTTTATCTGGGCAACAGTTTTCGGATTTTTGTCGTTATGGCTGCAGCAAGTAGCAAATCTTGACGGAACGCAAGCAGGTATCATCTTTTCGTTCATGGCATTCGTTTCTTTGTTTTACCAGCCGATATTTGGGATATTGTCGGATAAATTAGCATTCAAAAAGAATCTATTGATAACTATCACGATAGCTGGAATGTTCATTGGCCCATTTTTCCAATGGCTCTTTATTCCTCTTTTATCAATCAATACTTTTTTTGGAGCGATCATCGGCAGTATTTATCTAGCTTTTGTTTTAAATGGTGGCGTAGGAGTAGTTGAGACTTACGTTGAACGGGCAAGTTTAGTGAATAAATTCGAATACGGACATTCGCGTTTAGGCGGTTCGATTGCTGGCGCTGTTGCGGCATTCGTAGGCGGAATTATCTTTACGCAAAATCCTAATTCTATTTTTTGGCTTTGCTCATTTATGGCGACAATCTTAACTGGATTAGTGATTTTTGGAGATAAAGTAAATCTTAAAAGCAGTGAAGTACCAGTAGAGGAAAAAAATGAAGTGACCAGAAAAGAGATTTTCACTTTGTTTAAAAATAAAAACTTTTGGCTCTTGTGTCTATTCTTTGTTGGGACAGCCGCTATCTATGATGTAGTAGATCAGCAATTTGCTATCTACTATCGGACTTTTTTCCATGAGGTATCTCAGGGAACAATCATCTACAGTCGATTGCTTTCAATCCAAGTAGCATTGGAGGCGATGATCATGATCCCAATGCCGAGCCTTATCAATAAAATCGGTGCGAAAAAAGGGATGATCCTGTTTGGCTGTTTGATTTTTATAAGAGTGATGCTTAGTGCATTGGCTCCCAACTGGATCGTATTGTCAGGTGCTCGATTGATTGCAGCCGTAGAAATGCCACTGCTTCTTGTTTCCGTTATGAAATATATTTCTGGCGCATTCGATTGGCGATTGTCAGCAACTGTTTATCTTCTAGGGTTTAATTTCTCCAAGCAAATCTCAGTTTTTGCATTCTCTACTATTGCTGGAAAAATGTATGACAGCATAGGATTTAAAGAAACATATATTTTTCTAGCAGTATTGGTGCTCGTAGTGACGGTTGTTGGTGCGATTGGACTAAAGAATCCAGATAAAAGAATAACACCAGTTGGTTTAGAAAAAGGAATATAGTTTCCTAAAAACAGGAGAAAGAAATAATTAGAAAGAGACAACTGGATATTTCCAAGTTGTCTCTTTCTTGTGTATAATGGATACATATGTACGTACAAATAAAAAGGGGCAAGGTAAATGGCAAAATATCAAGATATTGCAGAAGAGATAAAACAAAAGATCCTTCATGAGGAATACGAAGTAAATACAACCATTCCCTCAGAATTCAAGCTGCAAGAAATATATGACGTCAGCAGACATACGATTCGGCAAGCAATCGCTGTGTTGGTAAATGAGGGCTATCTGCGTAAAGAAAAAGGATCGGGCACATATGTAGATGACAGCTATAAGACAGAAAAAGCACCATTGAACAGAACAAAAACGATCGGTGTCATCACCACATATCTCTCTGATTATATTTTTCCGTCGATTATCCGAGGAATCGAAAATGAATTACGAAAATCTGGGTATTCATTGCTTTTAGCCAGTACGAATAACGATCACGAATTGGAGAAAGAGTGTTTGAAGAAAATGATTGCTTATGGGGTAGATGGTTTGATCGTTGAGCCTACGAAAAGTAATCAGTATAATCCAAACTTAGCACTTTATGTTGCTTTAAGAGAACAAGGTATTCCGATGGTGATGATCAATGCTGCTTATGAAGAGTTAAATGCCTCTTATATTTGTTTAGATGATGTGAAAGTCGGTTTTATGGCAGCAGAATATTTGATAAAAAAAGGACATCAACGTCTGTTGTTCATTACAAAAATCGACGATCTTCAAGGAAAATACAGGATGAAAGGTTTTATCAGCGCGTGTGAACAGTATAATGTGCGATTTTTGACAGAAGATATCATTACTTTCACCACGGAAACACGAGAAACGATCGCTGAAAAAACAGTACAACGGTTGAAAGAAGAACAAGCTTTAGATGGCATCATTTGCTATAACGATCAAATAGCTAGTTTATTGCTAGATAAGCTGACAGAAAATGGCTATCAAATTCCAGATGACCTATCGATCGTAGGAACAGACGATTCTTCTTTAAGCCATTTAGGAAATAAAAAATTGACAACATTGACGCATCCAAAAGAAAAGTTGGGACAAGATGCCGCACGGTGGATCGTCACAACGATTGAAAAAGGACAGGCACAGCCGAATATTCTTTATGAGCCTGTACTAGTTGAACGGGAAACAGTAAAAGAAAACGAAAAATAAGAGACGGGTTTTTACCGCCTCTTATTTTTTATATCAATTTGAGACTGTGGCAAAAATCATCAAATATGAGAAACTGTGTTTTGAACTTGTTCCTTGTGTCTCGGAACTAAGCGGCTCCTCTTGTTTCTTGAAGTTGCCTACTTCTGTCACAACCTCTTTAAGAATGATGGATAGAAATACGTTTAGGATAAGTTTTTTTAGATGCACTTTGTTCGATTTCCTCTAAAGATTTCCCACGAGTCTCTGGTACGATCTCTTGAATAAATAAAACCCCTAAAAAGCAGATGATCCCAAAAATACCGAAAACGATTTCTTGAGACATAGAAGCAGTCATCACAGGAAAAAGCAAGCCGACTAGGAAAGAACCCATCCAATTGAAAGAAGAGGCCAGGCCAGATGCTCGCCCGCGGACAGCTAGTGGGAATATTTCGCCTACGATTACCCATGTCAGTGGAGCCCATGTGCAAGAATAAAATGCGACATAAATACATAAAAACAAGAGAATCAACAACGAATTTGTATGAGCATCCAGTACAGTTCCTAAAACAGCTGGTAGGATGAAAGAAAGTCCCATCACGCTACCGCCTATTTTCAATAAAGTTCGCCGATTGAACTTGTCTGCAATAACCAAAAAGAGCAAAGAACCAGCAACTAAAATGATTCCTTGGATGATCGGCCACATCAATGCATCGCTCGCTGCATGCCCA
This sequence comes from Enterococcus sp. 2STP, assembly GCF_032465635.1. NCBI lineage: Bacteria > Bacillati > Bacillota > Bacilli > Lactobacillales > Enterococcaceae > Enterococcus > Enterococcus sp. 2STP. The sequence continues at coordinate 131,667 of NZ_JAWDJH010000013.1, read as the reverse complement.
GTCGCTTTTTCTACGATCAGTGGAATATAGTAAAAAATAGCATTAGCTCCTTGAAATTGCTGGAATACTGCTACACCAATACCGGCAATAACTAACGAACGATACTTTTCTAAAAATAAAGTATGCCAAGAAGTTACGGTTGTCTTTTCTTGTTTGACATTCAGCTGGATTTGTTCGAATTCCTGTTCAGCTTCGTTTGGTGTCCGAATATAGTTCAATACTCTTTTTGCCTCTTCCAAGCGACCAGATTGCACAAGAAAACGCGGTGACTCTGGTAGAGCTAAAACGCCGAAAAATAAAATCAGTGCAGGGACAGCAGCGAGTCCTAACATCACGCGCCAAGCCATCGTTTCAGGTAACCCTTTTAGCAAATAATCTGCAACATAGGAAAGGAGCATGCCAGAAGCAATCATCACTTGATTGATCCCTGACAATCTTCCCCTTAGTCTAGCAGGAGCCATTTCAGACATATAAGCAGGAACTAGGGCAGATGCAGCGCCAACAGCTAAACCTAGAAGAATCCTTGCTGCAATCAGAAAATAAGAACCATTGTGAGGGGCAGATGCAGAAAGGACAGAACCAGCCATAAAAATAAGTGCAGAAAGAAGAATCATTTTTCGTCGTCCAAGCTTATCAGAAAGAAGACCAGATAAAGAGCCACCAAGGATCGCACCTAACATGACCGAAGACGTGATCCATCCTATCAAAGAAGCCTTACCTGCCAAACCCCAATCATGTTGTAAAAAAGGTAAAGCGCCGGTCATAACACCAATATCATATCCAAATAGAATGCCGCCAAATGCGCCAAAAAAATAAATAAACGATGAGGAAACTTTTTTTCTTTTTTCATAAGTATTCTCTCCTTCTAGAATTTCGAGAAGGCGGTTGATCAGATTTTGTAAGCAATTTCATTCTATAACTTATGTACGTACAAAACAAGCGTTTTTTATTATATTCTTGAAAATAACCACTTGACACGTACGTACAAAAGTATACAATAATCATTGTAAGCGCTACTAAAAAAGACGGTTTGATCAGGTTTGACGAGAAGGAGGGAGTTAGATCATTATGAAGGAAGTAAATGCGCAAAGTATGTTAGATGTCATAGATGGTCGTACATCTTTAGGAATTGAGTTTGGATCAACTAGGATCAAAGCTGTATTGATTGATTCATCTTTTACTCCTATTGCAGCTGGTAGTTATGAGTGGGAAAACAAACTAGAAAATGGTATCTGGACCTATTCATTAGAAGATATTTGGAAAGGACTGCGCGTCAGTTACCGAAAAATGGCAGCAGAAGTATTCGAAATCTATGGCGAGAATCTTACAACAATCGGGTCGATTGGGTTCAGTGCAATGATGCACGGTTATCTAGCATTTGATAGCAAGGAACAGTTACTAGTACCATTTCGTACTTGGCGAAATACAATCACTGAAGAAGCAGAACGAATATTAACGGAAAAATTTCAATACAATATTCCGCAGAGATGGAGTATCGCTCATTTGTATCAAGCTATCTTGAATAAAGAAGAACATGTGAGAGAAATTGATTTTTTGACAACGCTTGCAGGGTATGTTCATTGGCAGCTTACTGGTGAGAAAGTACTAGGCGTAGGAGATGCATCAGGCATGTTTCCTATCGATCCTTCAACGAAAACCTACCATCAAGAAATGAAAAATATTTTTGGTCAATTAATCGAAAAAGAGCGTATAGCGATTGATTTGGATCACATTTTGCCTAAAGTTCTAGTAGCAGGAGAAGAAGCTGGCAAGTTGAGCGAATCAGGGGCTTATCTGATCGACCCTACGGGAAACCTGAAGCCAGGAATCCCGATTTGTCCGCCAGAAGGAGATGCAGGAACCGGTATGGTCGCTACGAACAGTGTAGCCAAACGGACAGGGAACATTTCGGCTGGTACTTCCGCCTTCGCTATGATCGTATTAGAAAAAGAACTAGAAAATGTCCATCCGGAAATCGACATGGTCACTACACCTTCAGGAGAACTAGTAGGTATGGTTCATACGAATAACTGCTCTTCGGATATCAATGCTTGGGTCAATATTTTTGAAGAATTTACCAATTCTTTGGGTATGGAGATAAGCAGAGATAAATTATTCACGGTATTATTCAACAAAGCGCTAGAAGGCGATACGGATTGCGGGGGATTACTTTCTTATGGTTATTTTTCCGGTGAAAACATTACAGGAGTAAATGAAGGAAGGCCATTATTTGTACGTACACCAGGTAGCCGTTTTGATTTAGCAAATTTCATGCGGATCCATTTAGCCAGTGCTTTTGGTGCAATGAGAATCGGAATGGATATATTGAAATCTGAGGATGTCCAAATTGATCGTTTAGTGGGGCATGGGGGGATTTTTAAAACACCAGAAGTTGGACAGCGGATTCTAGTATCTGCTATGGAGGCACCAGTTACAGTGATGGACACAGCCGGAGAAGGTGGAGCGTGGGGAATCGCGTTATTAGCAGCCTATATGATGGATCGACATGGGAAGTCTTTAGAAAACTTCTTGGCAGAAGACGTGTTTGGACAAGACCAAGGAATCACCATCATACCTTCAGCAGAAGAAATAGCAGGCTATCAGATATTTATGAGTCGTTACCGTGAGGGGATCGACATTGAAAAAACAGCGATTCATCAATTGCAAGAAAAAGGAGTGATAGAAAATGCTGGAACAACTGAAAGAAGAAGTGTATCAAGCAAATCTTGACTTGCCTAAACACGGACTTGTCAAATATACATGGGGAAATGTGAGCGCTTTTGATCCTGAAACACGATATTTCGTTATCAAACCTAGTGGGGTCAGCTATGAAGAGATGACAGCAGACGACATGGTCGTTGTGGACTTGGACAATCATATCATTGAAGGTAAACTCAATCCCTCTTCGGATACGCCTACTCATGCTGTTTTATATCGTTCATTTCCTCAAATCGGAGGAATCGTCCATACTCACTCGACATGGGCGACGATCTGGGCACAAGCAGGATTGGATGTTCCTGCGATGGGGACGACGCATGCAGATACTTTTTATGGATCGGTACCTTGTGCTCGATTTTTGACACAACAGGAAATCGACAGCGGATACGAATATGAAACAGGAAAAGTTATCATAGAAACATTCAAAGAACGCAAAATTGATCCCTTAGCAATTCCAGGGGTACTTTTACACGGACACGGTCCATTTACTTGGGGGAAAGATGCGCAAAGTGCGGTAATGAACGCAGTCGTACTAGATGAAGTATGCAAGATGAATTTATTTACCAGACAGCTCAATTCATTTTCAGAAGAGCTGCCTCAACGGATTTTAGATAAACATTATTTACGAAAACACGGAAAAAATGCGTATTACGGACAAAACAAATAAAAGGAGTGGCTAATTATGTTGAATATTGGAGAAAAAGAATTTTGGTTTGTTGTAGGATCACAGCATTTATATGGGGAAGAAGCACTGCGAGAAGTAAAGAAACATGCACAAGAAATGGTCGATGAACTGAATGAAAATGGCCAATTGCCTTATCCTATCCGCCTTCAAGAATTAGCAGTTACTGCTGATACGATCACAAAAATCATGAAAGAGGTCAATTATCGAGAAGAAGTAGCAGGTGTGATCACTTGGATGCATACTTTCTCACCAGCAAAAATGTGGATCCGTGGGACAAAGCTTCTACAAAAACCATTGCTTCATTTAGCTACGCAATATAACGAAAGCATTCCTTGGAAAACGATCGATATGGATTTCATGAATTTAAATCAATCCGCTCATGGCGACCGCGAATATGGGTTCATCAATGCTCGATTAAATAAACAAAATAAAATCGTCGTTGGCTACTGGAAACGACCTGAGATCCAAAAAGAGATTGCTGATTGGATGGATGTTGCAGTAGCCTATAATGAAAGTTTTGGAATAAAAGTGGCTCGTTTTGGTGACAACATGAGAAACGTGGGTGTCACAGAAGGAGACAAAGTGGAAGCACAGATTCAATTTGGTTGGACTGTTGATTATTTTGGTATCGGAGATCTTGTACAAGTAATCGATCGCGTATCAGACGAAGAAGTCGAACAATTATTTGAAGAGTACAAGGAATTGTATACCTTCGACTATGGTGATTATGAAGAAAAGACATGGGAAGAACATGTAAAAGTACAAGCTCAGCAGGAAATCGGTATTCGCCGTTTCTTAGAAGAAGGAGGCTATAACGCTTTTACGACTAATTTTGAAGACCTTTATGGAATGAAACAACTGCCCGGACTAGCTGTACAACGTTTGATGGCAGAAGGATACGGTTTTGCTGGGGAAGGCGACTGGAAAACTGCAGCGATTGATCGTTTGCTGAAAATCATGGCTCGAGGAAAAGACACAGGATTCATGGAAGATTATACTTACGAGCTAGCTAGTGGCCAAGAAGCAATCTTGGAATCCCATATGATGGAAGTAGATCCGACGCTTGCTGCGACGAAACCAAGAATCGTTGTTTCTCCTTTATCAATGGGAGATAGAGAAGATCCGGCGCGTCTTGTATTTGATGGGAAAGCAGGAGAAGGGGTAGTCGTATCGATGGCAGATTTCGGTACGCATTATAAACTGCTGATCAATGAAGTAGAAGCCTTTGAACCAACGACTGAAGCACCTAATTTGCCTGTTGCACGTGTGTTATGGAAAACTAAACCGAATTTCCATGAAGGTGTCCATTCATGGATTCAGGCAGGTGGCGGTCATCATACCGTTGTCTCGCTAAATCTAACAACAGATCAAATTGAAACATGGGCAAAATTAGTTGAGTTGGAAACAGTTGTTATTAGATAAAAAGAGGTTGTGAAAAAGCCACTTAGTTTTAAGAAATAAGAAGAGATTGACGAAATTTGCTTTTCAACTATTTTTGAAATTTTGGCTTATCATCAATGTCAGCTAACTGAACACCATTTATCAAGAAATCTCACCCACAATATTTTGCTCTCAAAAATAAGGCTTATGGCAGTAACTTGTCATGGCCTTATTTTTATCACTAAGCCTACTTTGCTCTAACTGCTATTTTTGCTTCTAGGAAGTCAAATGGTAAACAGTTGTCTAATTGCAAAAATTTCGAGATACTTGTTAGTAAGGAGGGGGTTTTATGTATCACGTTCATTTGATTGATGCTATTCCAGAACAAGAGATAGAAAAGTTACAAGGGGAATATTTCAAAATAATAGATGATTTGCCAGCCGAAGGAATAGTCATTCGTAGTACGAAAGTGAAAGACGAATGGCTTACACCAGATTTGCTAGCAATTTCAAGAGCTGGTGTTGGGGTGAACACGATCAATGTTGAAAAAGCTTCTGAAAACGGGACGATCGTCATGAATACACCAGGTGTAAATGCTAATGCAGTAAAAGAGCTTGTTTTGTGCTGTTTGCTCTTATCTTCCCGTCCGATAATCGAAGCAAGTCGTATGGTACAAACACTAACAGGTCCTAATATTTTAGAACAGGCAGAAAACAAAAGAAGTGCTTATGTGGGACGAGAGTTGCAAGGCAAAACCATTGGCCTTCTTGGTCTTGGCGCGATAGGTACAAAAGTAGCGCTAAGTTGCTATGGCTTAGGGATGGATGTCTTGGGTTATTCTATCCGCGATGCCCAGTTGGATTATGTTCGGCAAGCAGATTTAGAAACAGTTCTTTCTGCCTCGGATTACATCGTAGTCATGCTGCCATTGACAGAAGATACAAAAGGATTGATTGATCAGGTGAATATAGAAAAAATGAAAAAAGATGCTGTACTTATCAATGTAGGAAGAAGTGAAATCGTTGATAAATATGCTGTTATGCAAGCATTGGAAAAACAACATCTGGCCAAATACGTGACTGATTTTCCAGAAGAAGAGTTCTTAGAAAATGACCGTATACTTATGTTGCCTCATCTAGGGGGATCGACTCAGGAAGCTTTGGCAGACAGCGGACGTTTGGCAGTTGAAGCCTTAAAAGATTATCTTTTGTTCGGTACGGTTAGAGAAGCGGTCAATTATCCATCCGCACGAATGTTTTTCCAAGCGCCGTTTCGATTCACTATATTTTATCAAAAGAAAACCAATATATTAGCAGAGATATTTTCTCTGCTGAATGAGAACGAACTAGCGATCGCAGATATATCGCGAAACCATAAGAATGAGCATGTCTACATATTGATTGACATAGACAGTACTGATTTTGAACAGCTCAATCAAGTGAAACAACAGCTAGAAAAAATTTCTGGAATACGAAAGGTCCGCTTATTAAAGAAACCAGAAAGGCCATAAAGAAAGAGAATATTTGGATTTCATTAATTCTTCTTTCCGTTCTTTACTTTCGAATTTCGTACAACTAAAATAAGAGAAACAACATTCTTTTATTGATAGAAATGAAGGAGCAAGCATTTGAAAAGATATATAAGCAGACTTTCAACCAAACAGAAAAAGATTTTAAAAGGAACAGCAACGATCATCAGTATCTTTTTTCTTGTTGTTTTTAGTAATTTGTTTTTGCAGTGGTGTCAAAATGATCTATCCGTAGACCTTGCGTTGAAATTTGCTTTTTCTTGGCATACGGAAAAATTCTTCTTAGCCTGTCTCGTCTTGCTGATCATTCTTATTTTTCTGATTGCACTAGCAGGATCTGTCCCTTTAGGTTCCCTTACGTATGTCGTAGCCATCGGTGTATTAGGTTTTGCAAATTATATGAAAATGAGTTATCGGCAAGAACCGATTTATCCAGACGATTTGAAGATGATTACTGAAATCGGATTGCTGAAAGATATGACCGGCACTATGCTGTTTACAGTGATCTTAGCTGCCGCAGGAACCGTGCTAGGATTGTTTTGCTGGTACATGTTTCGAAGCCTGAAAAAAGGAAGGCGATTCCAATTGATCCGATTAACGACACTGCTTGTGGCAATTGGACTGCTAGGGTATATCAGTAATTTCAACAATCCCGATAATTTGTTGCGAAAAGCATATAATAAAACGGCACTATGGATACCTTACAGCCAGAAAATGAACTACTATAACACTGGTTTTATCGGTGGGTTTTTGTACAATCTGAAGGTAGAACCAATGGATGAACCTGAAGGATATTCGAAAGAAAAGATCAAAGAAATCACTGAAAAATACCAGAAGCTAGCCGATGAAAAAAATAAAGCTGTAGAGGAAGAGTCGCCGAACATCGTGTTCGTGATGAGTGAAAGTTTCTCAGATCCTAGTCGATTAAACGGCGTAGAAGTATCTGGTGAGCCATTGGCAGATTATTATGAAGTAGCTGATCAAACATATAGTGGCAATATGCTTTCTCAAAACTATGGCGGTGGAACAGCAAATATCGAATTCGAAGCATTGACTGGTTTTTCTATGGCGTTGTTTAATGCGCAACTCACCACCCCTTACACGATGCTTGTACCAAAAATGGATCAGCTTCCTTCTATCGTTTCAGCGTTAAACGCACAATCATACCAGACGACAGCGATACATCCATACAATACTTCGATGTATAAAAGAGAGGATGTTTATCAGACATTAGGATTTGACCAGTTCATCAGCGAGCGTACGATGACCTATACGGATACGATAGAGAATAATCCATATATTTCTGATGAGTCAGCATACAAAGAAGTAATGACACTTCTCAAGGAAGAAAAAACACCTCAGTTCATTCATTTAGTCACGATGCAGACACATATGCCTTACAATGGAAAGTATGATAGACTGGGCTATTCTGCAGAAATTTCAGATGGAAGTGGGACGCTTGACTTAGAGAATTATCTGCAAGATATTTCCTATAGCAGCACGGCACTGAAGCAGTTCACGGAAGAATTGAAGAATCTTTCTAGAAGGACTCTAGTTGTTTTTTGGGGGGATCATCTGCCAGGGATCTATTCAGATACCATCCAAGCCAAAAATGATAAACAAACATTACATGAAACACAATTCTTGATGTTTGACAGTAAAGGGAAATTAGAAAAGCAAACGACTCAAGATGCAATCACCAGTCCTTTTTATTTTGCAGCGAATCTAATGGAACAGACGAATCAGACAACGAATGGCTTTTATCAGCTGCTTTTATCATTAGAACAAGAACTTCCGGCGTTTGAACGAGAACTGTACTATCAAAACGGACAGTGGTATAAAGAAGCGCAATTCAATCGCTCGCAACAAGAGATTTACGACGAATATCAATTGATCCAATATGACATTGTCGCAGGGAAACAATATAGTTTAGCAGATGGTTTCTTTGAGCACGAATAAGAATGGCGAGCTGTATAGAAACCATTAAATTTTTTCAAGTACTTGTCATTTGCGGATAAAAACAAGTAGAATAAATAATAACAACAATGGAGAAAGTAGGAAAACGAACATGTTACCGAATATTGGCTATTATGTGCAGTCCATCGATCAAATCGTCAAGGAAACAGAAGCAATCGGAGAAGGAATGCATCCGAAATATGAAGTGATCAGAAACGCAATCGATGAAGGAAAAACAAGTGAACTAGACAGATCGACCCTTGAAGAGACCGTCCAGTTATTTGAAGAAGGAACAAAAAAATATCGAGCAATGCTCAAGAAAGTCAGTACATTGCGCCCACCAGCAAAAGCAATGGGCATTCATAAAAATTTTGAAAAAGCTTATCTTTCATATGTAGCAGGCTGTGAAGAAATGATTCAAAGTATTGATCTTGAGTCAGGGGTAGATAAAGATTTATTCAATACATCTGAAGCAAAACAAGACCAAGCGACTGACCAATTGACAGCTGCCATCCAAAAAATGACTAATTTGTTATTGAAAAAATAAAAGAAAAATTTGATGACAATAAAAACTAGAGTTATCTAATATAAATGTAATATTGTCTTTATGATAGAGTAAACAAAATCCTTTATGATAAGAACATACCTATAACCAACAACCTTGTACTTACTCAAAATTGAGTAAATACTCCTTTTCCGCAGGGTCTAACCAACTCGGCGGTTTTTTTATTTATAGAAAAGGACATCAGAACAGACGAAAAAGTCTTGCGCTGATGTCCTTTTCAGATAGTATGGAAGGTTGATTAGTTTTCTACATTCCGTACATATTGTTCAAAGTAGTTCTGTAAAACGGCTTTGAGTTTCTGATATTCCTCTTCGCTATACTCTTTATCTTCGATTTTCCCATCAAAGAAAGGAATATTCAGTTCTTCCCGCAGCCTGTCTAATACGTCTTGCTGATTCATTTTATTCTCCTTTTCTTGCTAACGATCAAAATAAACACAGACACATTCTGGTGCATAGACATCTTTTTGCAATAATTCCAGTAATCCTGTTTCAGGATGACGGCGGTATAATGTCAGATTATCGGTATTCTGATTGGCACATACGACAAAACCATTGCTTGGATCTAGTGCGAAATCGCGAGGAGAATCTCCTTCTGTTGAGATGATTTGTTTATTTTGGATGTGAGAACCATCTTCAGAAACTGCGAATACGGCAATCGAGTTGTGTCCCCGATTAGAAGCGTAAAGGAACTTGCCATCATTGGAAATGCGAATAGCAGCCCCTCCATTTTCACCGTCGAATTCTTCTGGCAAGGTCGATATTTTCTGTAATTCTTCAAAATCACCTGTTTCTTTATCATAAGAAAGCACTCGGACTGTGCTGTCTAATTCACCAAATAAATAGGCGAATTGTCCATTCGGATGAAAGACGAGATGGCGAGGTCCTGTTCCTGGCTCTGCAGTGAAGGTAGTTATAAGATTCAATTTGCCGTTTTCGGACACATCATAAGTATACACACGATCTGTACCAAGATCACATACGGCTAATCGTTGGTCAGGAGTCAGATCCGTATAATGGACATGCGCATGATCTTGGTTTTTATGAGGGCCTGTCGCTTCTTGATGGAATACTGAATCCGCTGCTTTCAGCTCGCCATCTCCTAATATGTGATAGACATTTACTTCGCCTTTATGGTAGTTGGCCCCATAGAGCAATTGCCGTGTTTCATCAACCGCTACATAACATAAAGGAGCCCCAGACTCTGTTACCGCATTCAAAAAACGAAAATCCTTATCGTACGCACCGGCACCACCTAATCCGTCTACACTGGTAACCGTGTAAAGATTGCCAGCTTTGCTTTTTGCTAGGTAGGTAGGGCTGTTCTCTTCAACAGCCAATGAAAGACTGGATAATTCTTCTTTTTCTGTATCAAGATCGATCGTATAGATTCCTTTGCTTTCGCGCCGTGTATAGGTTCCTAAAATTATCTTTTCGATCATATGAGATGATTCCTCCTAATGGTAATGAAATAGTTTTCGTTTTTATTCTATCACATAATTATTCCCCACGGCTAAAGAATGAGAATGTGTTATACTGTTTTTGAAAGCAAGTAAAGGAGAGAGTGCGATGATTCAGGCAACGATTACAGAAATTGGAACAGAAGCAATAAACAAGGAAGAACCGATGCTGATTTTGTTCGATAAAACAGCAACAGCTGCCTTGCGAAAATATTCGGTGATTCAAGAGGTGTCGAAAGACGAACCTTTTTCTTTGAAAGCAGGCGGAACGATTACTTTTGACGATCAGTCGTATACAATCGATTATGTCGGTCCGATGGCCAATGGAAATTTAGAGACGGTAGCTCACGTATCATTGATTTTTGATACCTGTCCAGAAGAAGGACAAATTGCAAACGGAATCTATCTCCATCCGCATGAACTGCCTGCTATTGGTTTGGGAAGCCAAATTATTTATAACTAACGGGAGGACTTATGGAAGGGAAAAATAAGAAGAACAGACCGGTGTCTTGGTTTTGGCGCTGGTTTTTAAATAATCAAGTGGTCACAGCTTTACTTGTTGTATTGTTAATATTGCTGATCGTCTTTTTATTTACAAAAGTTTCTTATTTGTTTGCACCGATCTGGCAATTTTTAGCAATCGTAGGACTACCTATCATTCTAGCAGGCATCTTGTATTACTTGATGAATCCAGTAGTTGATTACTTTGAGAAGCGAAAAGTACCAAGGCTCTATAGTATCATTGGGCTGTTTGTTTTGGTCGTTGCATTAATCGTATGGGGAAGCGTAGTGATCATACCTAAGATCCAGGAACAAACAGTCAGCTTTATCAGTAACTTTCCTCAATACGTTGATACGATCGATAATAAATTGACCGAGATCTTGAGAGACCCGCTGTTCAACCAATTTCGAGAACAGTTGGAAACAGCAGGTGATAAGTTCATGAATTCAGCAGGTGATATGATCCAAGACATATCTAAGAGTACAGTTCAGAGTCTTGGGAGTTTTGTTGGTGCGGTAGCGACTATTTTAGTAGCTTTGCTGACGATGCCGTTTATCTTATTTTATTTATTGAAAGATGGTAAGCGATTAGCCCCTTATTTCGTCAAGTTTTTACCAACACGCATGCAAAAACCGACGTTGAATGTGCTGAGTGAAATGAATAGTCAAGTTTCCTCATATATAAGAGGGCAATTAACTGTGGCTTTTGCTGTGGCAATCATGTTTATGATTGGTTTTGCAATCATTGGTTTAGAATATGCTGTCACGTTGGGAATCATTGCAGGGTTCTTGAATCTGATCCCATACTTAGGCTCATTTTTAGCAATGATTCCAGCCATCTTTTTAGCTATTGTGGCAGGTCCATTCATGATCATCAAGGTACTGATCGTTTTTGCAGTAGAACAGACAATAGAAGGACGCTTGATCTCTCCGTTAGTATTGGGAAATCAGTTAGCAATCCATCCAGTAACGATCTTATTAGTGCTGCTGACGTCAGGGAAATTGTTCGGGATCGTTGGTGTGATCTTGGGGATTCCTGTTTATGCAGCAGCTAAAGTAGTGATCACTCATGTTTTTGAATGGTATACAACGATTTCTTCTCTTTATGAAGAAAATCCGTTGAAAAAGCAGAAAGAATAACAAAAAGAGACAGAGGAAAATATCCAAAGCACAAATGTTGCTTTGAAGATTTTTCCCTCTGTCTCTTTTATATACATTTACCTCAATTTTAAAATGATTTACCTAAAGCAGCAGCTTTATCTAATGCATTTTGCATCAACTCATCTGCACGGTCAGGGTCATAATCGATTCCTTCGATGAATAGTTGTTCTACTTGATCGATGCCTACAAAGTTCAAAATACCTTTTACATATTGAGAGGCAAAGTCTTGTCCGTTGTATACACCGCCATTAGATTGGATGTGCAGTGCTTTTTTACCTGTCACTAATCCTTCTGGCCCGTTTTCTGTATAGCGGAACGTTTTTCCAGCTACATTGACAGTATCGAACCAAGCTTTTAATTTTGTTGGGATATTTAGATTCCATAAGGCGTTTGCGATAACGACTTTATCAGCAGCAAGGAACTGCTCAGTCAATTCATTGAAACGAGCGATTTTTTGTTGTTGACTTTCTGATAAGGAAGTGAATTCTGCACCAGCACGTAATGCTTCCCAACCTGATAATAATTCTTCATCAATTTCTGGAATATCATCGCGATAAAGTTCCAAAACAGTCACTTCATCATCTGGATGATTTTCTTTATAACTTGTTAAAAAAGACGTCAATGCCTTAACTGTACGTGATTCTTCTGCAGTTAGGGGATGACCTTTGACTACTAAAACAGATGCCATATGCTTACCTTCTCCTTTTATTGCTATGATTGTTATAACTATGACTAACAAAATCAGTTTACTCGAAAAAGAAAAGGCTATCAAGTCATATTGATAAGGTTGAAGAATAAATAACTAAAAAAACAGGATATAAAAGAAGCTGTGACACGATTTTTGTCACAGCCCCCTTTGAATCTAACAAGCAATGTTCAAGCAACGCTTGACTGAAGAGCTTCCATCCCACCAATGATATAAACAGCACGAAATCCGCTAGCAGTAAGTTGATCGGCTAATGCTTCTGATCGTCTGCCTGTGTAGCTTAGAATATAATAAAGTTTTTTTGGATCTAGATTTTTTAATTGTCTTGGCAAGATAGCAGCGGGGATAGAAAGCGAGTGGCTCAAGTGTTTTTTTGTGTAATCTAAAGTATTTCTTGTATCTAAAACGATGCTGTCAGCATCGAGAGGCAATTTATTGAAGTCTTGGACACTAATTGATTGGGCCATTTATCTCATCCTTTGTTTAGTATGTGGCTATTTTAATGGGCAGCTCTCATTAATTCAAATGGAAGGATTCCTCTTATCACTTTTTTAATGTATCGGATAATAATGAAAAAAACTATGCAAATGTCTTGCAAAACAGGTGGGAGGTGTTATAATGACATAGCGTCATATGACAATGTGTCATCTTAGAAGAAAGGAGGATCCATATGCCGACACAGACATTTTTCCATTTGCCGAAAGAAAAACAAAAAAGGTTAATTGAAGCGGCGAGAATCGAGTTTTCTAGAGTACCTTTGAAAGAAGCCTCGATCGCTAATATCGTCAAATTAGCGGATATCCCTAGAGGCAGTTTCTATCAGTATTTTGAAGATAAAGAGGATCTTTATTTTTATTACTTTGAGACAATGAGACGTGACAGCTCTAAAGATATGTTGCAACTAATGAAAGAATCCGATGGTGATCTATTCAAAGGATTCGAATCCTATTTTTCTAAAATGATTTATGAGATTTTGGAAGGTGAGAATGCTTCTTTTTATCGTAACTTGTTTATGAACATGGATTACCGTGCCTCAAGAAAAGTCGCTCCTCATACGAGTCGCCAAAAAACGCCTCATGATCCACATAAAGAACACAAACAAGATGCAAAAGAGTTGCTTGAATTGATTGATCGGACGAAGTTGAAAGTAAAAAATGATCATGAATTGGAATTACTGATCCAATTAGTGATGAATACTGTATTTACAACAATTGCGCATTCGTATCGCTTATTTTCAACATCTGAAGATTACTCAGTAGAGCAAGCAATCAGTGAATTCAATTTGAAACTTTCTTGGCTGAAAAACGGAGTATATAAATAGAAAGAAGGGAACTAGATGCTAAAAATCGTAAAACGGATCTCCTTGACTTCAGCAATTGCAGCTGCAGTTTTCATGGTGATCCAAGTACTGGCAGATTTATATTTGCCGACACTTACCTCCAATATTATTGATAAAGGGGTAGCGCAAGGAGATGTCGATTATATTTGGCATACAGGTTTTGTGATGATCGGCTTTTCTTTGATCAGTATCTTAGCTGCTATTGCAAATACATTTTTTGCTACTCGAGAATCACAGAAACTGGGTAAGCAATTGCGTACGGATGTCTATAAAAAATCAGAGAGCCTGACAAAAGATGCGTTTGACAAATACGGAACGGCCTCTTTGATCACAAGAACAACCAATGATGTGACTCAAATCCAAATGGTCACACAAATGTTTTTACGTATGATGATCAATGCACCAATCACGTTGATTGGCGCGAGTATACTTGCTTATCAAAAAGATCATCAGTTGACAAAAATCTTCTTAGTCGTCATCCCAGTAATGATTATTTTGATTGGCGGAATCATGTATTTTGCTGTTCCATTATTCAAAAGCATGCAAAAGAAAACTGACCGTTTGAACTTGGTATTTCGAGAAGGGTTGACAGGTGTCAGAGTCATCCGCGCATTCGATAAGACGCGCTTTGAAGAAAATCGTTTTGATTTAGCGAATAAAGACTATACAAATACGGCAATCAAAGTGAATACGATCGTCGCATTGATGATGCCGATGATGACATTGATCATGAGCGGTACAAACGTAGCAATCACTTGGTTTGGTGGACACTACATAGCAGATATGACCTTAGAAGTCGGTAATCTGATTGCATTTATGACTTATGCGATGCAGATCTTGATCAGCTTTATGATGCTTTCCGCTATTTTCATCATGGTACCTCGTGCACAAGCTTCAGCTGACCGTATCAATGAGGTGTTGGATGAAAAAATCGGTATCCATGACCCTGAAAATCCTAAAACCGTTTCTTTTGCTGGAAAAGAAGCAACATTGGCCTTCAATCATGTCAATTATCGATATCATGGAGCAGAAAAACTTGCATTGGAAGATATTGATTTTCAAGCTAAGTCAGGCGAGATCGTCGCAATCATAGGAGGAACTGGTTCAGGTAAAACGACCTTAGTCAATTTGATCCCCCGATTATATGACATCGAATCTGGTTCGATCCAAATAAACGGAACGGACATCAGTGAAATGACTCAATATAATTTGCGGGAGCTAATGGGCTTTGTTCCTCAAAAAGCAGTTCTTTTCTCTGGAACGATCCGAGACAATATGCAGTATGGTAAGCCGGATGCAACAGATGAAATGATTTGGAAAGCGTTAGAAATCGCACAAGCTAAAGATTTTGTTTCAGAGATGGAAGATGGATTAGACAGCCATGTGGAACAAGGAGGAGGAAACTTCTCCGGCGGACAAAGGCAGCGTCTAGCAATTGCACGGGCATTAGTCAAAACAGCAGACATTTATGTGTTTGATGATTCCTTCTCAGCATTGGATTTCAAAACGGATGCCAATCTTCGCCAAGCATTGAAAACGAATATGAAAGAAAGTATCACGGTTTTAGTTGCTCAACGAGTAAGTACAGTAATGGATGCAGATATGATCCTTGTACTAGATGAAGGAAAACTAGTTGGCAAAGGAACACATGAAGAACTATTGGCAACAAATGAAACTTATCAAGAAATCGTTCATTCACAACTAAGAGAGGAGGACTTAGCATGAGTAAAACAAACACACGTCCCTCTCACGGACCAGCAGGCGGTCCAGGACACGGCGGACCTGGCAGGAATCTCGGTGTAAAAGGGGAAAAGCCTAAAAATTTCTGGGGAACAGTACGCCGATTGTTTGGCTATATGTCTAAACGTATGGTTGCAATCATCGCTGTATTTATACTAGCAATAGCAGCCGTGATTTTCCAAATCCAAACACCAAAAGTTTTGGGGAAAGCAACTACAGAAATATTCAAAGGTGTAATGGCTGGCGCGCAACAGATGCAACAAGGGCAACAAGTAACAAAATTTCCGATAGATTTTGATAAAATTGCGCAAATCATTGCAACAGTAATCGTGATGTATTTGATCTCAGCTGTATTCAACTTTTTACAGCAGTTTATTATGACACGTGTTTCACAGCGGACAGTTTATGAGTTGCGTCATGACTTGGAAGCCAAAATGAATCGTGTACCGATTTCCTATTATGATACACATACAAATGGCGATATCATGTCTCGAGCAATCAATGATATGGATAACATCGCAAGCACGCTGCAACAAAATTTGACTCAATTTGTAACTAGTGCAGTCACATTGATCGGGGTCATCGTGATGATGCTTTCAATCAGCTGGCAATTAACGTTAGTCGCGTTATTGATGATTCCTTTAAGCTTGATCATCGTTATGGTCGTTGCGCCAAAATCACAAGTGTTTTTCGCAGATCAGCAAAAAAGTTTAGGTTTATTGAATAACCAAGTAGAAGAAACATATGGTGGTCATACGATCGTTAAAACATTCAATCATACTGAAAAAGATCAGGAAGTATTTGAAAAAGAAAATCAGAATCTGTATGCCGCTGGTTGGAAAGCTCAATTTATTTCGGCAATCATCATGCCGTTGATGAATTTCGTTAAAAATCTAGGCTATGTGTTCGTCGCTGTACTAGGCGGAGTAAAAGTTGCAAATGGGAACATGACATTAGGGGATGTTCAAGCATTCTTACAATATACGACACAGTTCTCTCAACCAATCACTCAACTTGCAAGTTTGATGAACACTATCCAATCAACAGTTGCTTCAGCCGAACGGGTATTTGAAGTGTTGGATGAAGAAGAGATGTCCAATGAAAAATCTGGCCTTCCAGAAGAAAAAGATACACCATACAAAGTTCGTTTTGAAAATGTTCAATTCGGCTACACACCAGATAACTTGCTAATGACTGATTTCAACTTGGATATCAAACCTGGTGAGATGGTCGCTATTGTAGGGCCAACCGGTGCAGGAAAGACGACACTGATCAACCTTCTTGAACGGTTTTACGATGTTTCTGGAGGCAGTATTCGTTACGATGGTGTAGATACCCGTGACCTTTCACGTGATGAATTGCGCGCACAGTTTTCAATGGTACTGCAAGATACTTGGCTGTTTACAGGAAGTATCTATGACAATATCAAATATGGGAACGACGATGCAACAGATGAACAAGTCATTGAAGCTGCTAAAGCCGCTCACGTAGATGATTTTGTTCGTAAATTGCCAGAAGGATATAACACTGTATTAAACGAGGATGCAAGCAATATTTCGCAAGGGCAGCGTCAGCTGATCACTATTGCGCGGGCATTCTTAGCAAATCCGGATGTCCTGATCCTTGATGAAGCAACATCTAGTGTAGATACACGAACAGAAATACTGATTCAAAAAGCGATGAATCGCCTATTGGAAAACCGAACAAGTTTTGTTGTCGCTCACCGCTTGTCTACAATACGCGATGCAGACAACATTATTGTGATGAATCATGGTTCGATCGTAGAAACTGGAAACCACGATACATTGATGGAAAAAGACGGATTCTATGCAGATCTTTATAACAGTCAGTTTTCTGAAGAAGAAGCTTCATAGAAACGTACAAATTTATTATTTTTCTTTACCGCATGAAGCACATTTCAAGAAAATGAGTTTCATGTGGTTTTTTACTCATTTATTTATAAAAAACAAGTAAAATGCGAAGTTTCTCACACTTTTTTTAACAAAATCAAAGTTATTGCTTGAAAGAAGAAGAATCCATCGTTAAAATAAAGCTTGACGTAGAGGGGAGCAAGAAATATGAGAGATTTTCAATTGGGGGCTGCCACCTATTTAAAAAGTGTAGCCATTCGGGTGAAAGACCGAGATAAAATGATTGATTTTTACAAGAACGTTGTTGGCTTTGATTTGAAAAGAGAAGAAAACGAATTAGCCATTTTAGGAACAGAAGAAGCTGGAAGTGAAATGTTGCTGTTGGAAGAAAGTCCTAGAGCGAATGATCACATGGGGGAGATCAAAAAGCTGAACCGTTTCTCATTGATTATCCCTAGCACAGAAGAAATGGCAGATATTCTTTGCCGTATTCGTAAAATGAATTATCCAATCAAAGAAGCTTTAGAAGATCATGGACGTATGGGGATCTTACTCGTAGACCCAGAAGAGAATGAATTAGAAATTTACCATGAAGAGAATAAGAATCACCAAAGAGAAGTTCCAGAGACGATGGATCAAGAAGCGTTGTTAAGAAAATCTGAAGAAAAATTCAGTAAACTAACAGCAGGATCTTATTTTGAAAAAATCCATTTAAATGTTACTGATTTAGCAAAAGAACGCCAATTTCTTAATCGTATCCTTGGTTTGAAGGTACATAATGAAGAAGAGGGCATCCATGTATTGAATGAAGGAGATTTCCATGTTGGATTGACAGAAGCAAGTGGTGGTGCCATCGATTTGCCTACAGATGAAGTGATTGGCCTTGATTTTCTGAAATTCATGATTGATACTGAAAGCATGGAAGGACTGATTGCTCACTTGCAGCAATTATCAGTCGATTTCTTCTTGGACAAAAAGCATACAGTACTCACAATCTATGATGCCATAGGAATCGAATGGTGGTTCGTCAGTGAGCCAAAAGAAAAGAATAAAACTGACATTCGATGCGACGCTTAACTTTTTCTTTCTTAACGATTGTCGCATGTCTCGTCATTTTATGAACGGTCATACTATTACTTGTTCTAGAGATAGAAAGAGCAAACGGTATACCGAATGAAACTGCGTGGTTTTCCGCGCAGTTTTTTTTGTGTAAAAAGGTTGATTCCTCATAGATTAAGCTTTAAGCTTGGACTGTAAGAATTTGACAGAAAAGCAGGAGAAGAAGATGTACCCACAAACGAAACAGCTTATTTTGAAAAAAATGGAAGAAGGATTTTATCCAGGTGTAGCAGCCGCCTTCATCAAAGAAAATCAAGTAGAATCATTTACAGCTGGCTTTGCCCAAGTCGTTCCTGAAAAACAGCCGATGACAGAAGATCTGTTGTTTGATGCAGCATCACTGACGAAAGTCGTTGCAACCACTTCATTAGTTTTG
This sequence comes from Enterococcus sp. 2STP, assembly GCF_032465635.1. NCBI lineage: Bacteria > Bacillati > Bacillota > Bacilli > Lactobacillales > Enterococcaceae > Enterococcus > Enterococcus sp. 2STP. Next base: position 112,563 of record NZ_JAWDJH010000013.1, on the reverse strand, counting down.
CGTCTATTAGAAGATGGAAAAATAGAACTCGATCAACCACTGCATAAATATCTTTCTGAATTTGAAAATCAGACAATCACTTTGCGTCATTTACTGACACATACTTCTGATATCAAAACATGGATACCAAACAGAGATGAGCTATCTCAGGAAGAATTGATTGCCGCTTATTTGAAGCTAGAACCAGGTGAGCAACTAGGAAAAGAAGTAAAATATACAGATGCCGGAACGATTCTTCTTGGATTGATGCTGGAAAAAATTTACCAAGAAACTGCAGTGGAAATCTTTCAAGAACAAGTATTGGAACCATTAGGAATGATGAACAGCTTATTTCTTCCTTTTCCTTCCAAAAAAATCGTTCCCACAGAACAACTGCCTTCGGGTGAGGTTTTGTGTGGACAAACTCATGATCCGAAAGCAAGAGTTTTAGCTGAACATGCAGGAAATGCTGGGCTCTTTATTGATTTGAACGACAGCATTACTTTTGTCCAAATGTATTTGAACAAGGGAAAAATCAGTAATGGTCGGTTTTTAGAAGAAGAAACGATTGATTCTTTGCTACAAGATCAAACTCCAGAAAGAAATGGCTATCGTTCTCTAGGGTGGGATCTAAAAAAAGATGTAGGAGACGGTCATGCGATTCTTTTTCATACTGGTTATACAGGTACGTTTTTCTTGATTGATATAAAAACACAAGAAGCGTTGATATTTCTGTCCAATCGCGTACATCCTGTCGATCATCGTGCGGAGTATCTCATATGTCGAGATGAAATTGTTGAAAACTTTTTGAAAGAGAAAGCGGTATTACAGAAATAATGCTATAATAGCTATGAAAAATGAGAGGAGTTTGAATTATGCAGGAACCTATGTTTTTAAAACCAGTTTTTCAAGAAAAAATTTGGGGAGGAAGCCGTTTACGTTCAGTCTTCGGTTTTGATATCCCTAACGATAAAATCGGAGAAGATTGGGCGATCAGCGCGCATCCTCATGGTGTCAGTGTAGTAGAAAATGGCGAATTCAAAGGGAAAAGATTAGATGAACTATGGTCAGAACACAAGGAATTGTTTGGCCATCCTTCAGAACCAGTGTTTCCATTGTTGATCAAGATCTTAGATGCAGAAGATGATCTATCTGTACAAGTACATCCAGATGATGCCTATGGGATGAAACATGAAGGTGAATTAGGAAAAACTGAATGCTGGTATATCATCGATGCTGAACCTGGTGCAGAAATTATCTACGGTCATCATGCAAAGACAAGAGAAGAACTAGCTGAGATGATCAAAGAGGGGCGCTGGGATGACCTTTTGAAGAAAGTACCAGTTAAAAAAGGTGATTTCTTTTATGTACCAAGCGGAACGATCCATGCTATTGGTAAAGGGATCATGATTTTAGAAACACAACAAAGCTCCGATACGACTTATCGCGTGTATGACTATGACAGAAAAGATGCGCAAGGACAAACAAGAGAGCTGCATATCCAACAATCGATTGATGTAACAACTGTCCCTGCCAAAACACCAGAATTACAAATCAAAGAAGTCCGAAAAGGGAATTCATCGATCGTCACTTATTTAGAAACTGAGTTTTTCAATGTATATGAGTGGGATATTAAAGGAATCACATCTTTCAAAAAACAAGCCCCTTATACGTTGATGACAGTGATTGAAGGAGCAGGAGACCTTGTTGTTGACGGAAAAACATATCCATTAGAAAAAGGAACAAGCTGTATCATTCCAAGTGGCGTTTCTGAGTGGACGGTCCAAGGTGAACTAGCAATCATTGCGTCTGAACCAGGCAAATAGTTCCCAGATAGCTGAAAGCGGCAGACGGTTTTCGTTTGCTGCTTTTTCTACATAAAATCCGTCTATCAATAAATAGAAGTATGGTGAAAAAGATGGAATACAAATGGAAAGCAAACGGCAGCAGTCGAGTGTTTACGAAACAACTGAGAAAAGCCGGACACCACTTGAATGAAATGATCATGCCAAACCTAAGTCTGTTTATTGCTTGGGGAATCTTGTCATTAGTAATGAAAGGTGTGTCTGGCGATTTGCACGCCACGTTGGAAGAGGTATGCCACTGGATGATTCAACTGCTTTTACCAATCTTGATCAGCTATTCAGGCGGAAAATCGGTAGGGGGACAAAAAGGGGCAGTCGCGGGCGCAATCGCTTCTTTAGGGTTGATTGCTCGTTCCGATGCCCCGCAAATTGTAGGAGCGATGATTATAGGACCGCTTGCCGGCTTCTTGTATGAACAATTTATTTCTAGATTTCATGCGAAATTCAAAACTGGGTATGAAATGCTTGTCAGCAACTTACTAGTAGGGCTGATTGGTAGTGTCATTTGTATAATTGGAATCGTTTTTATTGAGCCAGCTTTAAATAGTTTCCACCTGTTGCTTGTCTCCGTCGTGTCTTGGCTAGTCAAAATGAATCTGTTGCCGCTTGTCAGTTTGATCCTAGAACCTCTAAAAGTATTATTTTTTAATAATGCAATCAACCATGGTGTGTTGACACCTTTAGGAATCGAATTCTCACAAGCAGTCGGACACTCTTACCTGTTTTTGATGGAGGCAAATCCGGGACCTGGTTTAGGGATCTTACTTGCTATCCTTTGTTTTGCAAAAAAACAGGAAAAAGTAAACGCAAGTGGAGCGTTGATGATCCATGCGATTGGTGGGATTCACGAAATTTATTTTCCGTTTGTCTTGTTGCGTCCATATCTGTTTTTAGCTGTAATGGTTGGTGGAGCAAGCGGCACGTTGATATTCCAATGGTTAGATGCGGGATTAGCTACTCCTGTATCGCCCGGGTCACTACTCGTGATTTTTGCCAATACGCCTTATCCGCAACTAGCTGGGGTAAGTATAGGGATAGCAATCAGTACATTTGTAACCTTCATTTGTGCAACGCTGCTATTGAAATTACCGAAAAAAGAAAAAGGAGACAACACGGTCAAAGAAAGGGGAGAAATCTTGGAACTATCTACCATTCATTCTGTCGTTTTTGCGTGTGACTCAGGCATGGGATCAAGCGCTATGGGAGCCGCCTTGCTGAAGAAAAAATTAGCAGCGGAAAAAATTGATCTCGCTGTTGGATACAGCTCTGTCTATGAATTGAACAATCAAGTAAATCAGCTTGTTATCGTCCAACATGAATTAGCGGATCTTGCAAGAGAAAAAGTACCTCAAAGTCAAATTTTCGTACTGGATCACTTTTTGGAAACAGATATCTTGCTGTCACGAATAAAAGAAGCGATCCACGAACCAAATTGGAAAGAAAAAAAAGAGAGAGTAGAAGTAGTAGAACAGAAAAAGTCGCCCGTTAACGTTGTGTTTTTGTATAAAAATAATAGACGTGGTTCACAAACCATGGGCATGGCGATTTTAAGTCAATTAGCAAAAAAAGATAAAAAACAGTTTGTTATCTTAAAGGAACCAATCGAACAGCTCAAAATCCAAGAAGAAACGATTTATATCGCCCAAAGAGAACTAGCTGTAAATGAACGGCTAAAAGAAACGATCCCTCAGCTAGTCCTAGTGGAACATTGGGTAGCTACGAATGAATACGAAAAACTCGTGAAGGGAGAAAAATAAGATGTACTTATCGCCCAGAGAAAAACAATTATTAGCAGAATTTCTCAGCAGTCCCTCACCTGTGACTATCCAAAAAATGATGAATTTATTGAAAGTCAGCAAGCGGACCGTTTACCGCGAATTAGATAATCTTGAAGTCTCATTGAAATCGGTAAATGCTTCGTTGAAAAAAGTAGCAAGAGGTTCGTTTGTCATTGATGCATCGGAAGAAGTAATGGAGCAATTAAAAGAAAATACAGATGGGAAAAGCGATGATTTGCCTACTGCTAAACGACAGCACGCAATTTTAGCCGAGCTGTTACTAACGACAGAACCGTTGAGTCTTGCCCATTTTATGGAATTATACCGCATCAGTAATACTACTTTTTATGCAGATATCAAACAGTTGGAAGAAAGTATCCGCCAACTGCCTTTGGAAATCATTCGGAACCAAGGATATGAGATTGTAGGACCGGAAAAATACCGTCGGCTTCTAACAGCGAATGTATTAGAATTAGAAATCAATGAATATGAACTTTTTCATAGTATTTCTTTTGATTCATCGCTGAATTACTTTTTTCGATTCGTTGATCCGCAGCATCTGTCTCTTGCACGCCAAGTAGTCGGGGAAGAATTGATCCAAAAAAAGACCAATCTAAGTGATAGAAAACTTGAACATTTGGTTTTGATGCTGACATTTACGATGGATCGTGTAACGAAAAATCATTTACTGACAAATGAGACGTATAATGGTCTGGCAAACAAAGAATTGCTTCAGACCGCTAAACGATTATTCTCACGGATTGCTTCTGAGACAAAACAACTTTACCCAGTAAATGAGATCGTCTTTTTTGCAGGATTATTAAATGACTTCACGAACTCATTTGATCAGAATTTCTTTGAAGAAACGTTCGATACACAGCTTGCTTATTTAGTAAAACAACTGATTCAAGAAGTAAGTGAAGAGACGAATGTCCATTTTTATGAAGATGAAACCTTGTACAAAATGCTTTTGACCCATTTGTCTGGTGTGTTTTCAAGAGCCGTTTTACAAGAAGAGACACTGACTAATCCGATTTTAGAAAAAATCATGGTTCAATATGAGGAAATTGCCAATGCAATCCGCCAAGCAGTAGAGCGGATTTTTCAAGAAAAGAAATTATCAGAAGAAGAGATCGCATATATGGTCCTTCATTTTGCAAATTCATTGGAAAAAAGTCCGAAAGAAAGCAATATCAGTATTGCAGGATTCTCACCAAGCGGCTTAGCTTCTACTAGCATGTTGGAACTGCGTTTGAAACGGTATTTTCCTTTCATTCAACAGATTCATTTCTATCGGATCGCTGATTTGAAAAAAATTGATTTACAAGAAGAATATGATATTGTTATTTCTACATCTATTCTACCAGGATATGATGGAACATATATTTTAGTCTCCCCGCTACTGCTGGAAGAGGAAGTCAAGCAGCTAAAAGAAGCTTTTTCGCATATTGAGAAGAAAAAAAGGCAAAAAAATATGTATAACAGCAATAACGAGTGGATGCTAGAAGATACTTATGAGGAAACGATGCATTTCATGGAGCAAATCAATCAATTACTTGATCGTTTCTTTATTCAAGAACTAGATAACCCTGATACGGTCTCCGAAACGATTCGCAGTTTATTTCCTTATTTTCCTGAAGGACTAGTAACGGATGAAGAGGTGGTTCATCGCCGACTGCTTAAGCGATATGAACAAGCACCTATCGGAATTCCTCATACAAATATGGGGTTATTCCATACATCCAGCTCATTGGTTTCTAAACCGATCTTTTGTATTTTCAATTTGAAACAACCGTTGACAATTGACGGGATGGATAGACAGCCAGTCGATTTGTCCCGTATGTTAGTTATGCTGGCGCCTTCGCCAATCCAAGAAAAAGACGGGATTCTTTTAGGAAAGATCAGTGGAGCAATCATCATGAACGATTTGAACACCGAGATCTTCCGCTCAGGAAATAAAGAAATCGTTTATCAATTGTTAGCGAAAATCCTGATTGAAGAAATAAAGAAATGAGGGTGAAAAGATGATCCAGCTACCAGCAGAAAAAATATTGCTCGATCAATCCTATCAAAATTGGAAAGAAGCGTTGACCGAGATCGGCCAGTGGATGACCCAACAAGGGGGAATCAAAGCGGCATATATCCAATCAATGATCGAAAGACAAGAAAAATCGAGTGTCTATATCGGGAATTTCGTAGCCTTGCCACATGGGACTGACAAAGATGAAGAAGTAATAGAAGAAGGGATCTATTTAGTCCAAGTGCCTGATGGTGTGAACTTTGGAACAAAAGAGGAACCAAAAATCGCGACACTCTTATTTGTAGTGGCTTTAAAAAAAGAACATCAGTTAGCTGTGCTCCAAGATTTAGCCTTTTTCTGTTCAGACATCGACCAAGTAATGGCACTCAGTGATGCGGAAACCATTGAAGAAGTCCAAATGATTTTTGAACATGGACATATATAACCAATGTTCTCAGTAAAAAAGATGCCTTGCATCAAGTAATAACTTCAACCAAGTGAAAAATAGGAGACGGTGACAAGATTTTTGTCACCGCTCCTATTATTTTTGTGTTTTAATAACTCTTTTTTATATAGATAGCGCCCATACATATGAATAATAGAACAATACTCCATGTACCAAGTGTCAAGATACCATTCATGAAAGTAACCTGTTCTGAAGCTAGTGGAGAGAACATATCTCCTCCTACGATCACATTTTGAAAATCAACATAAGAAGTTGGCAAGTAATGACTGATTGATTCTATCCATCCAATCGAAGAAAACAAGCGATACTCTGCTAAGAAAAGACAAAGAAGTGTACCTAAAAGATTGACTAGAGAATGTTCAAATAAAGCAGATAGAAGAAAACTGATTGTACTTAAAAAGAGTACCCACAACAACAGGAACAGAAAACTCTGGAAAAGATACGCATACATCGGAAGGATTCGTATCTCCTGACCAATGATCGTTCCTACAGGATAACGGAAGTCGCCCAAACCATTTTTGATTACTACTAGTATAGAGACGAACAAAAATGGAATTACGAGACTTAGCATAGCTGCACCATAATAAACGGTAAAACGGATGCTATGTTTCTTTACCATACTATCCGGTAATAGATTGACTAGAGAGATTACCTGCTTTCTTTTTTCATAAGAGATGATCGAGGAAAGAAACAAGGCGGTTATACATAAAATCAAAAAACTAGAAATTATTCCTGAAAAAATATTTTCGTAGTAATTCGCTAAAGGGAGATGCGCTGGCAAGTCAAAAATAGAATATCTTTGGATCTGATGTTCTTTCATATAATGGAGCAACTCGACACGTTTTTGTTGTTCAATGATTGGAATTCCTTGTCTTTGACCAGAAATCAGTCGATCCAGTATATCTTTTTCATAATGATAAGTTGCTTCGACCATTTCCTGGACGTTCCCTGTGTTTTTTGCATGTAAGATTGCTTCGATCAGTTTGTTGCTTTTCTCTAAACTTTCCACAAATTCTTTCTCATTCTCATCTTCTTTCAACGTTTCAATCAAACGTTGCGTCTCTTCATAGTTATGATTCAGTTCATCGAATTCTGTATAAGCAAGTTCATAATCAAAAAAAAGTGGGAATGCAAAGAGCACGATCAACAATAGAGGAAATAAAAAGTTTACTTTGTTTTTTAGTAAGAGATTGCGTTCAAATGTAAATAAAGTCATAGTTACACCTCATACAATTTACGATAAATAGCTAAAATCTCTTCCATATTTGAGGATTCTGTGACGATTTCTCCATTTTTTAGAAAACATGCTTTAGAACAAATCGATTGGATATTCGCGATAGCGTGGGAAGAAAGAAGAATCGTCTTCCCCTCTTCCTGCCATTGTCTGATCAGCCTATTCAAGATATCAATACTTCCTGGGGCTAACCCGTTCAACGGTTCATCGAATAACATGACAGATGAATCACTGATCAAGTAAGCAGCAAGCAAGACATGTTGTTTCATTCCTAGAGACATTTTTCCAATCGGCAAAGTAAGGTACTCAGTCATCTTCAATCGTTGGAAAACAGTTTGGCATTCTACTTTGCTCTGCCAATAGTATTTGATCAAAGTCAAATAATCAACAGCCGTTAGATAGTCGGATAACTGATTCGTTGATTCTAGAAAAAAGAAAGACCGGCGATAATCTGTATAAGCAGTAGGAGAGATGTTGTGAAGGGACAATTGATCATAAGTTGTTGGCAGCAGTTGGGCAATGCCGTTCAGCAAAGTTGTTTTGCCAAATCCGTTCGGGGCAATCAAAGCAGTTACTTCTCCTGATTCTACTAAAAGATCCAATTGTCGAATCACACGTTTTTTACCACGTTTCATGTTCATGTTTTTGATCAGTAATGTCATAGATAGGCCTCCAATATAAATTTTAATATCATAATAAAACAAAAAATATCCAAATAAAATGCTGACAAAAGTTATTATTTACATATTATAAAAAAGTTAAAATAACATGTTTATTTAAAAGTAAAGTTTGCTGATCCCGAAATTTTTTACTTTGCTGATATCCTCAAACCTTTGGCACAAAGTTTCGTGCCAAAGTACGACTATTTCTCTTTTTAGTAAGCGGATACAATTAGAGTATCAAAAGGAGAGAGGAAGAGACAAAATGGAACAGACGAATCCCAAAAACAACATTTCGTTAAAAGCGAAGGTACAAAAATTAGGCAGTACCTTATCAAGCATGGTCATGCCAAACATTGGAGCACTGATTGCTTGGGGTGTGTTAACGGCTTTATTTATCCCAGATGGTTATTTGCCAAATGAAGCTTTCGCTACCATGGTAAGCCCGATGCTAACTTATCTGATTCCTTTATTGATCGGCTATACTGGCGGAAAAGTAATTGCTGGTGACCGCGGATCAGTTGTGGGAGCAATTGCAACGATGGGTGTGATTGTCGGAACAGATATTCCAATGATGCTAGGTGCGATGATCATGGGACCTCTTGGTGGATATGCCATCAAGAAATTTGATCAGCTGTTCCAAAAACGGATCAAATCCGGTTTTGAAATGTTGGTCAATAATTTTTCAGCAGGTCTTATCGGTTTTGGATTAGCGTTATTAGGTTTTTCTGCGATTGGTCCAGTTGTCGATGCATTGACTCAAGCAATGGCAAAAGGTGTAGAGATCATTTTATCTGCCCATTTGATTCCATTGACAAGTATTTTTATTGAACCAGCAAAAATCTTATTTTTGAATAATGCAATCAACCATGGGATTTTGACACCATTGGGAACTGAACAAGTAGCAGATGCAGGAAAATCTATTCTATTCTTGCTTGAAGCAAATCCTGGTCCAGGACTTGGCGTATTACTTGCTTTTACTTTGTTTGGCAAAGGAGCAGCAAAATCTTCAGCACCAGGTGCCGTGATTATCCACTTTTTAGGTGGGATCCATGAAATCTATTTTCCTTACGTCATGATGAAACCGTTATTATTCTTATCAGTTATAGGCGGAGGAATGTCAGGAAGTTTCATTTTCCAATTGATGGATGCTGGAGTAAGAGCGCCAGCTTCTCCAGGATCGATCATTGCGATTCTAGCGATGACACCGTTCAATTCTTACCTTCCTGTTATTCTGGGCGTGATTGTTGCCGCAGCTGTTTCATTCGGTATTTCTGCAGTGATTTTGAAAGCGGATGCGAAAGATACAAATGAAGACTTTGAAAAGTCTGTGCAAGAGACAAAAGCAGCTAAACAAGCATCTAAAGGTGCCCAAGGTATTCCTCAAGGAACTGCGCTATCTGGCGTACAAAAAATCATTTTTGCTTGTGATGCAGGGATGGGATCAAGTGCGATGGGCGCTTCGATCTTGAGAAAAAAAGTACAGGAAGCAGACTTGCCTCAAACGGTGACTAACCAAGCAATCAGCCAACTGACAGATGACTCGAATACATTGATCGTTACTCAGGTCGAACTACAAGAAAGAGCAAAACAAAAAGCACCGAACGCGCGTTTTGTCTCAGTAGAAAACTTTTTGAATTCACCTCGATATGATGAAATCATTCAAGAATTGAGTAGCAAACAGGAACCATCAGCTTCTGAAACTAAGAACGAGCCAACAGAAGAGTTTCTTTCAGCAAACATCAAACAAATCAAAGAGATTCTACTTGTCCACGATGATCGTTCGGGATCAGCAACAATGGGGATGACCGTGCTCAAAGATATATTAGACAAGAACCATTTAACTATCCCGTTACGAAAAGTAAACATCCAGGAGTTAAAAGGGGAACCTGATTCACTGATCGTAGCCAAAGAAAGTTTAGCAGAAAAAGCACGGATGGCTGCGCCTCAATCCATTCATTTATCGGTCAATAGCATGGTCAACCCACAAAAATTTGAATCGATTGCACAATATTTGAAACAGACAGCTTAAGGGAGGAAAACAGCATGCAAAGTTTGCCATTCGACATGATCGAGCTCAATCGATCATTTAAAACCAAAGAAGAAGCGATCCGCTATTGCGGTCAGAAGCTTGTAGAAGCAGGATGCGTTGATGAGGAATATATCGATGCCATGGTAGAAAGAGACAACATGTTATCTGTTTACATGGGGAATTTTATCGCGATTCCTCATGGAACAGATGAAGCAAAAAAATATGTGAAAAAATCCGGCATTTGTGTCGTACAGGTGCCAGACGGTGTCAATTTTGGTACGGAAGAAGAAGAAAAGATTGCGACTGTTTTGTTCGGTATAGCAGGAGTCGGCGATGAACATCTGCAGCTTGTACAGCAAATCGCACTTTATTGCAGTGATATGGACAATGTTGTCCAACTAGCAGATGCGCTCAGCAAAGAAGAAGTAACGGAAAATCTAGCAATTGCTTAAGGAGAGAGAAAAATGAGAGCAGTACATTTTGGTGCAGGAAATATCGGTCGAGGATTTATTGGAGAAGTTTTGGCAGCTAATGGATTTGAGATTACTTTCGTAGATGTGAATCACACGATCATTGATGCTTTAAATGAAAGAAAAGAATACGAAATCGAATTAGCAGATGAATCAAAAGAAAGAATCACTGTAAAAAATGTCAAAGGAATCAACAATCAAACAAATCCAGAAAAAGTAATCCAAGAAATCGCTGAAGCAGATTTAGTCACTACCGCCATTGGCCCGAATATCTTACCTTTTATTGCCGAGTTGATTGCAAAAGGTATCCAAGAAAGAGAAATGGAAGGAAACACAACACTTTTAGATGTCATTGCCTGTGAAAACATGATTGGCGGTTCAGCATTTCTAGAAAAAGAAGTGTATAAATATCTTCCAGAAACATCATTTACTGACAAATATATCGGCTTTCCAAATGCAGCAGTCGATCGAATCGTCCCATTACAACACCATGAAGATCCTTTATTCGTCCAAGTAGAACCTTTCAAGGAATGGGTCATTGACGATAGCCAAAGAAAAAATAAAGAAATCCAATTAAAAGGGGTTTTATATGTAGATGATCTAGAACCATATATCGAACGCAAACTATTTAGTGTCAATACTGGTCATGCGACTGTCGCTTATACAGGTGCCTTGTTAGGTTACCAGACCATTGATGAAGCAATGCAAGATGCGTTAGTTGTGGCACAATTAAAATCAGTTCTGCAGGAAACAGGAAGTTTGCTGATTGCCAAATGGGGGTTTGATGCAGAGCAGCATCATGCGTATATTGAAAAAATCATCCATCGTTTCCAAAACAAATATATCTCTGATGCAATCACACGTGTCGCTCGGACACCATTACGTAAGTTAGGTTATCAAGAACGGTTTACACGGCCAATGAGAGAACTGCAAGAACATAACTTGACTTGTCCACATTTGACGGCAACAATGGGTATTATTTTTAATTACTATGATCCTGAAGATGAACAAAGCCGTCAACTGCATGAAATGAAGATCCATGAAAACTTGGAACAATTGATCCAAGAAGTCACAGGAATCAACGATCCGAAAACAATTGGGAATATCAAGCAAAACGTGAACCGTTATGCCAAGCAAGTCGCTTAAAATAGGATACGAAAAAGGGGAATATGACGCAATTTTTGTCACATTCCCCTTTTTCGAATAACTAGGCTGTTTGTCCTTCAAGATAGGGCAGGTCCAACTCTTCACCGTAACGTTGTTCTAAAGCTAGGCGGATCAAGCGAGCTGCTAATTTCTCATTTCTTGCAAGGATAGGTCCATGGAAATAAGAACCGAAGACATTTCGGTAAATGACACCTTCGGATTGATCTTCCCCATTGTTCCCTTGACCTTGTACCACTTTCCCCAAAGGCCGTTCACCTTCACCTAAGAAAGTCCGACCATTGTGGTTTTCAAATCCATAATAAGTTTCATTGAATTCTTCATTATGGATGACAATGTCACCGATAAACCGGTTATTTTCCTGACTTAATGTGTAGTGATCCAGGGCACTGATACCTTGGATCTTTTCTCCGTTGGCTCCCATGTAGTAGTGACCTAGCAACTGATAACCACCGCAAATGGCTAACATGACACCATCATTTTCGATATAGTTGATCAAAGAATCTTTCTTTTTCTGGATGTCTTTTGAAATGATCAGTTGCTCAAAGTCTTGACCACCGCCAAAGAAAACCAAGTCATATTTATCAGCATCAAAAGGTTCATGTATACTAACGATCTCCGTATGGCAAGAAACCCCCATTTTTTCTGCTACATATTTCAACATCAAAAGGTTTCCGTTATCGCCATATGTGTTCATCAAATTTCCATAAAGGTGGGCGATATTGAGTTCATAATTAGCCACGATTCATTCCTCCTTTGATAAATCCTTGAGCCGCTAGTTCTTTACGTAGCTGCAATACAGCAGTGTAAGTAGCTAAGATATAGACATGTTCAGTTGGCAATTCTTTGATTTTTTCGATTACTTCTGGTAATTCTTTTGTTTCTGTCAATTTATTTTCTGGAATCCCGGCAACTTTCAGACGTAAAGTCATATCTGTATGACGGTCTCCTCCAGAAATAACGGCTGGGATATCCATATCGGCAAAGTTTTCAAAATTACCATCCCAAATCCAGCTGACATCGATTCCGTCTGCGTAATTGGCATTCAATAAAGCCACTAAAGAAAATGGATAAGGAGCTAGACCAATCATATCGATTACTTGATTGATACCTACAGGATTTTTGACAAGTACTAATGTAGATTTTTTTCCATTGATATTGATGACTTCTTGTCGGCCGAACACTTTCTCGTCATATCCTAACCCTTGTTTGATTTTATCAGGATCAACATTGAAGTACTCCGCCACTGCAGTAGCTGCTAAAGCGTTGTAGACGTTATACATACCACCAACTTCGATTCCATATTCATGACCATCGATCACAAAATCTGCTGAAACATTGTCCATCCGTACCATATCAGTCAAACGGTAATCCAGTTCAGGACGTTTGAAGTCACAATTTGGACAGTAATATTTTCCTAAGTTTGCATAAGTGATCATTTTATAATGCAGGATGTGATGACAATTTGGACACAAGACACCGTCTGTATTGTAATGCGCCATTTGTTCACGATCTTCTTCATGGTCAAAGCCATAATATTTTCTAGGATTAACTGTTTCGATCGAATTGAAGATCGGTGAATCACCGTTACTGATAATCGTTGCATTTGGTGACTTTGCAGCACCGTCTACAATCATTTTATAGGTCGTATAAATTTCTCCATACCGATCCATTTGATCACGGAAAATATTTGTAAATAAAAATAGTTCTGGTTTCATGTATTCTGTGACTTTGCTCAAACTTGCTTCATCTATTTCTAGGACAGCAAATTTTTTCTGTCCTTTTTTTGGTTTTGCCTGCAAGAAAGTCGATACAATTCCTTGTACCATATTCGCACCAGTAGGATTGGTTAGAACTTCATCGAATTGCTGGCGCAAAATATTGACTGTTAAAGCGGTAGTCAATGTTTTACCATTTGTTCCGGTAACAACGACGACTTGGTAGTCTTTTGCCAAGCTATCCAATATATGTGGATCGACTTTCAGCGCTAGTTTACCTGGTAAACTTGATCCGCCTTTAAAAAAAGTTTTTAATGCCCATTGCGACGTTTTCCCAACTGCAATCGCAAAATGACTGCGTATTCCCATTATGTAACCTCCAAAAACGATTTGCTGACGAATAAATTCAACTAATCATACCATATGTTGAAAAAAAGGTTAAATTGCTTTTCTTATTCTTAAGAAAAGGTTACGGCTGAAAGTGCATGAAATCGGACAAAACCGCATGATTTAACAAAAAAACAGCTTGAAACAAAATGATTGTTTCAAGCTGCTGTGATTTTATTACTCCTCATCGGTCTTTTCATTATTAACCAATAATGATTTTCTCACTTGGATATTCATAGCCCAGATCTCGGGTTTCTTTTGGTACGAACAGCATCAATGTATACAGCATCCCAATCCGCCCAATAAACATCAGGGCAGCAATCGTGATTTTCCCTACAACAGACAAGTCGCCGGTAATCCCTAAGGACAAACCAGTTGTTCCAAAAGCAGAAGTTACTTCGACGATGATCGAGATCAGTGTTTGTTCCTCTGTAGCAGATAAAAAAACGATACAAAAGAAACACATACCAAGAGAAAGCATAAAGACAACGACTGACTTTCGCACATCATCTTGTTCGATTCTTCGTCCAAAAATATTGATATTATCCTCACTCTTGAGGAAGGAGTATAGATACAAACCGATGATCGCTACAGTAGTTGTTCGTATCCCGCCTCCTACAGAACTAGGACTGCATCCGATAAACATCAGTAAAGAAAAAATAATCAGTGTCGTGATCTGAAAATCACCCAAATCGTGAATCTGGAGACCGGCATTACGAGTCGTGATCGAATAAAACATCGAATTGATCCATTTGACACTCATACTGGAATCTTGGAACAAATGGTCTTTTTCCAATAGATAAATTAAGATAGTTCCCGAAACAAACAAGATGACAAAAGCCAACACAGCTAATTTGGTAAACAAGGAAAAACGAAATGGAAGCTTTGCACTGGAACGTTTATATAATAGCCACTCCCGGCACTCCATCAATACAGGAAAACCAATTCCGCCGACAAAAATCAAAAACATGATCAGAATCAAGAAAAAATAGTCATGTGCAAAGGGCTTGATGGAATCCCCAGTGACGTCAAATCCAGAGTTCGTGACAGCCGATATCGCCTGATAAAAACCATAAAAAACGGCATCACGCCAACGATCAAAATAGCCTCTATAATAAAAATAAATAGAAAAGAATGTCCCAAAAAGTAATTGAAACCAGATTAAAATAGCAAAAGTGATCCGAATCAGTCGGACGATACCAGACAAACGCGGTTGATTCATATCCGTCATGATCAGCTGCCGCTGTTTCAATGTGATTCGTCGTTTAGAAAAAATGACAAAAGCAGTAGAAATCATCATGATCCCCAAACCACCAACTTGAAATAATATTTCCAGCAGTATAATGCCGTTATCATTGAACACAGAATTGATATCAAAAGTCGATAGTCCAGTCACACTCACTGTACTGATTGCCATGAACAGCATGTCCACAAAAGAAACATGGCTATCTGGTTCGCGAAAAATCGGCAGATAAAATAGAACGAGTGATAAGACCGTCATCAATATATAATAAAAAACGATGATTTGGATCGATGAGAAATGATTGGCAGCAAACTTTTGTCCTCGCCGCTGCAGCCTTTGAAAGAATAAATCAACATGCACAGTACTATCCTCCTAACAATAGTCGTTTCTACCAGTATACAAGGGGAATCAGGAATACTCAAAGAAATTATTGAACAGATAACAATACAGCTTTCGATTAAAATAGAAATGGCTTATAATAAAGCAAATCCTAGAAAAAAGAAGGAGGAGGAATAACAAATTGATCAATGCCCAACAAATCGTAGAAAAAATGAAAAATCAAAAAATAAATTATGATACAGTTCTGAAAAAAATGATCATGCAATGGGAGAAAGAAGAAGTAAAGCCTAAGATATTAATACATACATGCTGTGCTCCTTGCAGTACGCACACGTTGGAATTCATGTCTCAATATGCAGATATCACGTTATTTTTTTCAAATTCGAATATCCATCCTAAAAGTGAGTATTTGCGGAGATTACATGAACAAAAACGATTTGTAGACCAATTTAATGAGAAAACTGACCATCATGTAGCGCTGATTGTTGATGAATACCGTCCAAGTGAATTCACCAAAATGGTTTTAACAAACCATCTTGAAGACGAAAAAGAAGGTGGTGCTCGCTGTAGTGCATGCTTCAATATGCGATTAGATCTTGTTGCGCAAAAAGCGCAAGAACTAGGATACGATTACTTTGGAAGTGCCCTGACGATCTCACCAAAGAAAAATGCCGCCTTGATCAATCAAATCGGAATGGATATCCAAAAGATTTACGGGACACAATATTTGCCAAGTGATTTCAAGAAAAACAAAGGCTATGAACGCTCTTTGCAAATGTGCAAAGAGTATGATATCTATCGCCAATGTTATTGTGGTTGCGTGTTCGCTGCCAAGCAGCAAGGATGTGATCTGAAAAAAATCAATCGGGAAGCAAAAGCTTACTTAAAAACATCGACCGTAGTTTTTGATGAAAATTAAAGAAATCTTTCGGAAAAACGTAAGAAAAAAATAAAGAATTTATGGTAGAAATAAGGTAGACTGTATAATTTGTCCGTAGTAAAGTAAGGAAACAAGAATAAATTTCAATGAAGGAAGAGATAAGATGCGAAAAGTAGCACCTATTTTGAAGCCAATCGCTGTATTAACAATCTCGACGATTGTCGCGACTACTACAGGTATTGTGAATAGTTCCAGCTACCGTGCACCAAGTTCAAGTTCTAGTACTGTAGAAGAAACAACACCAACTACTTCAGTCTCGACATCTGAACCAACAACAACGGAAAGTTTGAATGAAACCACTACGACAAGTACATGGGACGATACAACAACTAGTTCGTCGTATGATGAGACATATACAACTGACAGCTCAAGCGAAACAAGTAATACGGTACCAGATGGCACTCCATCGGATTCAACCAATCCAAGTACAAGTCCGGATACAAGTGCTAGCTCCGAAACGATACCAAGCAGTACGACTGTAGATGATAACACGCAAAATGATGATGCAGCACGTACAGCACAGCAAAACCAAGATTCAGGAAATACCCAAACGTATAACCAGCAAGCAGGTGATTCTCAATGACATTTTTACTAGACCTTATCAACGGGGTGCATAAATTCCTTGGCTATTTAGACATCAGTCCTAAATATCTTAACCGTGGATATACGATTTTAAGTGTGATCCCCACGCTTTATTTATTGAGAATTGTTTATGGACTTTGGCAAAACCAAAATTATCTTCAATTTTTCTTATATGGACTTGCATTTCTAGTGCTTGTTTATTTTACTGTTTTAAATGTATTTTATTACTTTTTAGATAAAAACACGAAAGCCGATGTCACGCAGCTTTTTGTGAAGTATTTGCCTGATGAAGCGTTCAACATCCAGACAGAAGAAACGATCAATAATGGAAATTCGATCGATAAAGTGAATACACAAGAGGTCATGGTTTCGTATGACGAAGATTACCAATTGAAATTAGCCGAGAATATGCGGTATTTGATTGGAAATGGTGAGATCAAAACAAATGAACTCGGTCGCATGGATGGGTTTCTTGTCGATAGAAATACGTTGTATCCTTATTACTATGTCAAGAAAACAGGTGAGAAAGAGTATGTTCTAAATATTGGACGAAGCTACTCGGACATGGAAAAAGTAGGGACCATTCGACTGAGCTCAACAGAAGACACATTGGAACCTGTCGGATTGTTCATCGTTGGCGGTGATTTTGTCAAAGATGGGTTGCGTTATCATGAGCCTTATCGCCTGAAATTAATTGCAAAAAAAGCACAATCACAAGAAGAACAAGTTGTTTATAGTCGAAGCCAAAGAAGAAGACATTCATAAGGGGATGTGACATGACTTTTGTCGTGTCCCTTTTTTATATAACGAGAAAAATAGAACGAACACGTCACTTATTCTTTCCTTTCATTTATAAACATTGTAGAATAAAGAGAGTACAACGAAATATCGTAAAAAAATGTAATAAATAACGAGGAAATATAAGTAGGAGGTAAGCTGTGAAAGAATTTTTGAAAAATTGGGGGATCCTGATCCTTGTATTAGCGGCTATTTTATTAGCTAGAGTGTACGTGTTTACACCAGTCACTGTAAACGGACATTCGATGGACCCTACATTAAGTGATGGACAACGACTGATTTCATCTAAAATCTCGAACTATGAACGAATGGACATCATTACTACGAAGGAACCAGGGGATGAAGAACGAATGATCGTTAAACGAATCATTGGTATGCCTGGGGACACAGTCAAGATGGAAAATGACCAATTGACCATTAATGGCAAAAAGTATGATGAGCCTTATCTAGATAAGTTCAAAAAAGAATTTTCAGAAGATAAGTTACAAGGAGAGTATGCTTATAGTTCAGGGTTCCAAGCACAAGCAGAAAGCGCCTCTACCTTTACGAGCGATTTTGAATATACTGTGCCGAAAGGAAAGTATCTTGTTCTGGGGGATAACCGTTTGATTTCAAAAGACAGCCGAATGTTTGGGTTAGTCGACAAAGATATGATCCAAGGCAAAGTTGTTTTCCGCTACTGGCCTCTTTCAGAAATCAAAATCATTTGATGAAAAAATAAAAAGAAGAGGTTGTGACAGAAGTGGTCAGCTTCAAGAAATAAGAAGCTGCTTTTGGAACACCGTTTAAACGAAAAAAGAAGCTGTGACATATTTTTGTCACAGCTTCTTTTTAATCTTTTTGGCTGATGGATAAGAAAAGCGACGCATGTTTATTCATGAATAGCTTTTCTCCACGATGAAAAGTATGACTAGCAGTAGAGACAAAGCCAGTTTTTTTCAATCGATCGTTCAATTCTTCTTGAATAAAACCATTATGGACTTTCGGATGACTGATTTGTTCATTCTTGTCAAAATCTACAATAATCAGTTGACCGCCAGGAGCTAAAAGTTCGAAAAGTTTCATGAGAATAGTCTCTGTATCAGGAATGTGCAAAAGTACGAGTGATAGAAGGATCACATCTGCTTGGACAGCAGGAAATTCGACAGAGGCATCAGCGTGGATCGTGTGGACATTTTTCAGATCTGCTGCTTGGATCTTTTCTTCTGCCATTTTCAACATAGTTTCTGAAGCATCGGCAATGATCAGTTCTTTGAATCTTTCCGCAAGCGGTAAACTCACAAGCCCAGTTCCGCCTCCGTAATCCAGCAGAACTTTTTGGTGGCTGTCGCGCGGTAGATAAGTAGCTAGTTCTTCGCGAATAATCTTGGCTAATGCTTGACGGTCAGGGGAATCATAATGGTTAGCGATGGAATCAAAAATATTTTTTGTCATCAAATAGCTCCTTACATAAAACTTTGGAATTTTAACTTATTATAGCACGTGAAAAGAAAGAAAACATGCTATACTCAATTCAAAAAGAAAGTATTTAGCGGATGTACTTATTTTTATAACTCCTAAGAATTTTCAAGGACAGAAATTTTTCCAGAAAGATGAGAGAAATGGATCGCCTTATTTAGTTCTTGTCAAAAAGTTGGAACAAAAGTAAGCAAGGGATTTGAACGATAATCTGTGCTTGATGAAAATTCTCACTGTAAAAAATGTTGAAAATCAAGTATAATACCATAGGAACAAACTGGAAGGTGAAAAAGAGCATGGCACAACTATTTTTTAAGTATGGCGCAATGAATAGCGGCAAGACGATCGAGATCCTAAAAGTCGCTCATAATTATGAAGAACAAAACAAACCAGTTGTCTTGATGACAAGCGGTATTGATACAAGAGATGGTTTAGGCGTTGTTTCAAGCCGAATCGGACTGAAACGTGAAGCAATGCCGATATTTGAAGAAACAGACGTATTTGACGTGATTCAGAACATGGAAAGCAAACCCTATTGTGTGCTGATCGATGAAGCGCAGTTCTTAAAAAAGAAACATGTCATTGCTTTTACGAGAATCGTGGATGAATTGGATATTCCGGTTATGGCGTTTGGTTTGAAAAATGATTTTCGAAACGAGTTATTTGAAGGATCAAAATATTTATTGCTTTACGCAGACAAGATTGAAGAAATGAAAACGATCTGTTGGTTCTGCCACAAAAAAGCAATCATGAATTTACATTATATTGATGGGAAACCTGTTTATGAAGGCGATCAAGTGCAAATTGGCGGAAATGAAGCTTATTACCCCGTTTGTCGAAAACATTACTTTCATCCATCAATGATTACAGAAGGAGAATAAGCATGTACGATCAATTACAATCAATTGAAGACCGTTATGAAGAGCTTGGAGAACTTTTAAGTGACCCAGAAGTGATTTCTGATACAAAGCGCTTTATGCAGCTTTCAAAAGAAGAAGCAAACACGCGCGAAACAGTCGAAGTTTATCGTCGTTATAAAGAAGTAGTACAAGGAATCACCGATACAGAAGAACTGCTTGGTGAAAAACTGGATGATGAAATGGCTGAACTAGCAAAAGAAGAATTATCTGAATTAAAAAAAGAAAAAGAAGTCTTAGAAGAAAAAATCAAGATCCTGCTTTTACCAAAAGATCCAAATGACGATAAAAATATCATCATGGAAATCCGTGGAGCAGCAGGTGGAGACGAAGCAGCCTTATTCGCGGGTGATCTTTTCAATATGTACCAAAAGTATGCTGAAGCGCAAGGTTGGAAAACAGAAGTGATGGAAGCGAACGTTACCGGAATCGGTGGATACAAAGAAGTGATCATGATGATTACCGGAGAGAATGTTTATTCGAAATTAAAATATGAAAGTGGTGCACACCGTGTCCAACGTGTTCCTTCAACTGAATCGCAAGGGCGTATCCATACTTCCACAGCAACAGTTGTCGTGATGCCAGAAGCTGAAGAAGTAGAGATCGATATTGAAGACAAAGATATCCGCACAGATATCTATCATGCTTCAGGTGCTGGCGGACAGCACGTCAATAAAACAGCATCTGCTGTACGTTTGACTCACTTACCAACAGGGATCGTCGTTGCTATGCAGGATGAACGTTCTCAGATCAAGAACCGTGAAAAAGCAATGAAAATCTTGCGTGCTCGTGTGTATGATAAGATCCAACAAGAAGCACAAAGTGAATATGATGCCAATCGAAAATCAGCAGTCGGAACTGGGGATCGTTCAGAACGGATTCGGACATATAATTTCCCGCAAAATCGCGTGACTGATCACCGTATCGGATTAACTATCCAAAAATTAGATCAGATTTTAGCAGGGAAATTAGATGAAATCGTTGATGCATTGATCATGTATGATCAAACATCAAAACTGGAAGCTATGCAAAATGGGTAAAATGACCTATCGAGAAGTCCTGTCACGGGCTTCTTCTTTTTTAGAGGATCATGGAAAAGAAGCATACAGTATCCAATTTTTATTTTTGGAACGGAAACAATGGAAAAAACTTGATTGGCTCCTTCATATGAACGAAGAGATTTCAGAAGAAGAACAACAGTTGATCGAAACAGATCTGCGACTTCTGCTTGCAGATCATCCGCCTCAGTATTTGCTAGGATATGCAGATTTTTATGATCATCGGTTGAAGGTAACCGAAGCAACACTGATTCCTCGACCAGAAACAGAAGAGTTAGTGGAGTGGTGTTTAGACGAGACGCCTGATGTACCATTGGAAGTGATAGATATTGGGACAGGTACTGGGGCGATTGCTATTAGTTTGAAAGCAGCAAGAAAAAATTGGCATGTATCTGCTGTAGATCTTTCTGAAGAAGCGTTAGAAGTCGCGAAAGAAAATGCTCAGCACGAAGGAACGAAAATCAGTTTTTACCATGGGAATACATTGGAACCAGTACAGGATCGGCGATTTGATGTGATTATTTCTAATCCGCCGTACATCAGTCGGAATGAATGGGAACTGATGGATGAAAGTGTCCGGTCATTCGAACCTAAGATGGCCCTTTTTGCGGAGAACGATGGATTAGCTGTTTATGAAAAAATAGCAGTTGAAGCACCAAGCGTACTAAAACCAAATGGAACGATTTTTTTAGAAATCGGATTTCGCCAAGGTGAAGCAGTAAAAAAAATATTTCAGCAAGCATTTCCAGATAAAAAAGTAGCGATAAAAAAGGATCTTTTTGGTAATGAACGAATGATCCAAGTCTACAGTTGAAGTTGTGGATGAAAAAATTTTTATTTGTTTTTTTATTATAAAAAAACACTAATTTGACAAGGATGTAAACGACTTTTTGGCTTATCAACAAGTTTATCCACTATTGACAAACGAATTATCCACAGTCAGTGGAAAACTTGAGGATAAAGTTGGATAAAACAAGAATGTATGAAAAAGGGGTTGTGGATAAACTGTGGAAACGAAACGTTATGATGAAACTGAATTAAAAGAGGCAGCCAAAGCACTGAAAGCAGGAGAACTTGTTGCTTTTCCTACTGAAACAGTGTATGGATTGGGCGCCAATGCTCTATTGCCAAATACTGTCAAGAAAGTGTTTTCTGTAAAAGGAAGACCTCAAGACAATCCATTAATCGTCCATGTCGCCTCTTTTGAACAAGTAAAAGAGTATGTGGACAACTTTCATCCAGAAACAGAGAAGATTGTGAAGAACTTCTGGCCTGGACCACTAACTTTGATATTTAAAATCAAAAAAGACACCTTGCCCTCAGTTGTAACAGGAGGATTATCCACAGCTGCATTTCGTATGCCGGATAACAAAAAAACACTAGAAGTAATCGAACTTTCAGGGGTTCCGCTTGTCGGTCCAAGTGCAAATACGTCGGGAAAACCAAGTCCGACAACTGCAGATCATGTATTCCATGATCTACAAGGAAAAATTACCGGGATCATTGAGGATGGAGCTACGCGAATTGGTGTAGAATCCACTGTTCTTGATTTAAGTGATCCAACAGCCATGCCTATGATCTTACGACCAGGTGCAGTAACGAAAGAACAAATCGAAGCAGTCATCGGATCTCCTGTTGCTGTTGATCAGCATCTTGTAAAAGAGAATGAAACACCAAAAGCGCCTGGGATGAAATACAAACACTACTCACCCGATACACGTGTTCTGATGGTCAGAGATGGCGATTGGTCAATTGCAGTTCAATGGGCAAAAAACAAGAAGATCCGTGCAGGTGTCATAGCAAGCCCCGAAATTGCGGATCAAGTGCGGACAGATACTGCAGCTGTTTATATGTATAACGACAACTCAGTAGAAGCGGCGGCTAAAGGATTGTTTGCAGGTCTAAGAGGATTAGATGAACCAACACTTGGATTAGATTTGATTTTTGTACAAGTATATCCAGAAACTGGATTGGGGAATGCTTATATGAATCGCTTGAAAAAAGCAGCTGGGCAAAATTATTTTGAAAAATGATCAATTGGTTATTGCCGCATTCTTTTAGTATGATACAATGCTATCAAGTAAATCTTCTATCAGTGAACGAAAAACGAAGTGTAAATAGAAGAGATACGAATATTTGGCAATTTGTTTTTGATGGGAAAAATAAAATTGTAGGAAAATAAAAAGGAGCTGTTGTTTGTGGTAGATTACAAAACGTTTGACCCTGATCTTTGGGCTGCGATCGCCAAAGAAGAAGAAAGACAAGAACATAATTTGGAGCTGATTGCCTCTGAAAACTTTGTCTCCGAAGCAGTGATGGCTGCGCAAGGAAGTATTTTGACAAATAAATACGCAGAAGGTTATCCAGGGCATCGCTATTATGGTGGATGTGAATTTGTCGACATCGTTGAAAATTTAGCGATTGACCGTGCAAAAGAATTATTCGGAGCAAAATTTGCGAACGTCCAACCTCACTCCGGCTCTCAAGCCAACACGGCTGCTTATCTCGCTTTGGTAGAACCAGGGGACACGATCTTAGGAATGGATCTTTCCGCAGGCGGACATCTAACACATGGATCACCAGTCAACTTCAGTGGCAAAACCTATCACTTTGTTGCTTACGGTGTTGATCCGACAACAGAAGTTATTGATTATAATGTGGTACGTATTTTAGCTAGAAAACATCAACCAAAATTGATTGTAGCAGGTGCCAGTGCTTATGGACGAACGATCGACTTTGCGAAATTCAGAGAAATCGCAGATGAAGTAGGCGCAAAACTGATGGTAGATATGGCACATATCGCAGGATTAGTAGCAGCAGGACTTCATCCTAATCCAGTTCCTTATGCAGATATCACAACGACTACCACTCACAAAACATTGCGCGGACCTCGAGGCGGCATGATTTTGACAAACGATGAAGCATTAGCGAAAAAAATCAATAGTGCGGTCTTCCCAGGTATTCAAGGCGGACCTCTAGAGCATGTGATTGCTGGGAAGGCAGCGGCATTCAAAGAAGCACTAGATCCTGCATTTAAAGAATATAGTGAACAAATCATTGCCAATGCAAAAGCAATGGTCAAAGTATTCAATCAAGCAATCGGAACAAGAGTCATTTCAGGAGCGACAGATAATCATCTGATGCTGATCGATGTTCGTGAGTTAGGTATAAATGGAAAAGAAGCAGAGAGTATTTTGGACAGTGTGAATATCACGGTAAATAAAAACTCGATTCCTTTTGAAACACTAAGTCCATTCAAAACAAGCGGCATCAGAATCGGTACACCAGCAATCACTACTCGCGGATTCAAAGAAGAAGATGCTGTAAAAGTGGCTGAATTAGTTGTTAAAGCATTACAAGCAAAAGGCGACAATGCTCAACTAGACGAAGTCAAAACAGGTGTACGCGAATTAACTGAAAAATTTCCATTGCACAAAAAATAAAAATTTAAATTCTATATAAAACAGAAAAGTTCAATGCTGGACTTTTCTGTTTATTTTTTTGGAGAAAACGGATTCTTTGACAATATCGATGATGCTCTCTAGTATATGAGGTGTAATTTTAGTCTTCACATTAAATCTCAGGGAGGAAAAGTCATGACTGATCGTATCTCGTTAGAAAAGGAAGCCATAGCATTCAGTGATGCAAATGCACCTCATCCGCGAATCTATGAACTAGCACCGGAAGAAGGAAGAGCATTACTGGAAGAAGTACAAGAATCACCTGTGAACAAATATTCCGTTGATATTGAAGACTTGATGGTAGATACTGGCGAATGGGGAAAAATCAATATTCGTTTTGTACGACCAGAAGGAAATATAGATAAATTACCAGTTATTTTTTATATCCATGGAGCTGGTTGGGTCTTTGGCAGTGCTCAAACCCATGATAAATTGATCAGAGAACTTTCGGTCCGCACGAATTCTGTCGTTGTCTTTCCAGAATATAGTCGATCACCTGAAGCGAAATATCCAACAGCAATTGAACAAAATTATGCTGTGTTGCAACAGCTGAATAAATTAGCCAAGTCAAAAAATCTGGATCTCGAGAATCTAATTGTTGCAGGAGATTCAGTAGGTGGTAACATGGCTACAGTCATGACGATCTTAACAAAAGAACGAAAAGGGCTCCCAATATCTAAACAATTGCTGTATTATCCAGTTACCAACGCTGATTTTGATACAGATACCTATCATGAATTCGGAGAAAACTATTTTTTGACGAGAGATGGAATGAGATGGTTTTGGGATCAATATACGACGAATGAAGAAGAACGTGCTGAAATCACAGCTTCGCCTTTGAGAGCAGACCTGAATGAACTAAAAGATCTACCTCCAGCAATGATTTTGACAGGAGAAGCGGATGTATTAAGAGAGGAAGGCGAGGCTTATGCACGCAAACTTCGTGATGCAGGGGTTCCTGTTACACAAGTACGCTTCCAAGGAATCATCCATGATTTCGTCATGGTAAATGCTATGGATCAAACAAAGGCAGCGCGTGCAGCAATGGCATTATCTACTTCTTGGATCATGGAAAAAGAATAAGCTTTGCTTGTCAGCAGGAAAACTTCTTTTCAAAAAAGGATTTTCTTAGGAAAAATGGCGAGTTTGACTAGTCAATCACTTGATTTTGTTTTACAATTAAAAAGAAACGACAGAACAAAGGAGAGCTTAAAAAATGGGCAAATTTCAAGTGATCGATCATCCATTGATTCAACACAAACTAACTATTATTCGGGACAAAAACTGCGGAACAAAGGTTTTTCGTGAAGTAGTCGATGAAATCGCTATGTTGATGGCATATGAAGTATCACGGGATATGCCGTTGGAAGACATCGTGATCGAAACACCGATCACTGAAACAACACAAAAAACGTTGTCCGGTAAAAAAGTAGCGATTATTCCAATCTTGCGCGCAGGTATCGGAATGGTTGATGGTATCTTGGAATTGATTCCAGCTGCTAAAGTGGGCCATATCGGTCTTTATCGAGATGAAGAAACATTTGAACCACATGAATATTTCGTCAAACTTCCAGAAGACATTGATGCACGTCAGTTGTTTGTAGTAGATCCAATGTTGGCAACAGGCGGATCAGCAATCATGGCAATCGATGCATTGAAAGAACGTGGCGCGTCGAACATCAAATTCGTTTGTTTGGTAGCAGCACCTGAGGGAGTAAAAGCTTTGCAAGAAGCGCATCCTGATATTGATATCTATACAGCTTCTCTAGATGAAAAATTGAATGAACATGGTTATATCGTTCCTGGACTAGGGGATGCGGGTGACCGTTTGTTTGGTACAAAATAAGTGAAAATGAAAAAGGATGTGACACAACTTTTGTCACATCCTTTTTTGGTCATTTTTAATGTTTGAGGCAGAGCAGCTTTTTCACAGCTTTCGTTTGTATATAAAAAAACCATCCCAAAAATGCAGAGATGGTCAAATTCAAATCTTTTTAAGTTCTTTGTAGTTAACGATTACTACACCCTTGCTTTGCGTCATCAAGTTCGCATTTTCTGCAGTTTCATCAATCTCAACAACAGCGGAATTTTTCAATTGTTTTGAAATCGTTCCAGTTTGCGGCTTGCCGTGAATCGTGAACATTACGTGAGTATTGATCTTGAATTTTTCACCAATTTCCGATGGTACGATAGTTGTATCAAATTTTCCAAAAGTTGCCATTTTCATAAAACCTGC
The DNA here is from genome assembly GCF_032465635.1 of Enterococcus sp. 2STP. Taxonomy (NCBI): domain Bacteria; kingdom Bacillati; phylum Bacillota; class Bacilli; order Lactobacillales; family Enterococcaceae; genus Enterococcus; species Enterococcus sp. 2STP. The sequence goes on along the minus strand of NZ_JAWDJH010000013.1, from coordinate 85,759 downwards.
CTTTCACATCAATTATACCACGTTTTATGAAAAATATCATGAAATTAAACTAATTTTCCATCGAACTCTTTACAATCAGCCAAATAGAGTATATAATTTCTTTTGGATAAGGCCAGCTTAGCTCAGTTGGTAGAGCAACGCACTCGTAACGCGTAGGTCGTAGGTTCGATCCCTATAGCTGGCATAAAGCAAAAGACAGATACCCTGATCGGGTATCTGTCTTTTTTATTTATGTCTGTGTGATTTAAAAACCATTAAAAATAGCGTATACTTTGTTTATAGAATGTAGTGGGGAGAAATATATTTCTGGGAGGAAATCGTGATGTCTAAAAGTGAAGAAATAGAAAACATGGTACTAAAATTATATGATCTCGTTTTAAATCCAGGGATCAATGAAAAGGAACGTATACTTCTGATAGAAGCAAAAACAGGCTTAGAAAAAGGTCAGTATTATCCTAAAGTCATGAATAATTTGGAACGTAGTTTACGTCCGTTAGCAATCAAGGGAGAATTGTCTAAACCAGTCTCACCGTTTTATATGGAGATATCAACAATAGGAAAATTTGAAAAAGAATTAGGTCGAGGAATGGCTTCGGCACCGATTACTTTTGGGCATTTATAAAAATGGATTATTCATCTCAATGAATTAAAAAGTAGCGTCAATCACAGAATACAGGCTAAGTTCGTTTATTTGAACAAAGTCTGTATTTTTTATATTGTGTTTTATTCTTTACTTAACATAAAAACAGCTGTTATAAAATAATAATGCTAATTAAAAGAATATTTTATGCAACTATAGTTATTTATGCACGTTGCATTTTTGTAAGTTAAAAATTGGAAATATAGATTGAAAAAATGAAAGCAATAAGTAAAATAAAATGAATATATGCGAAAAAATAATTTACATTAGGAAAAACCTTGTAAAAACAGTTTTTTGGCATATTTATTTTTTATAAATATTTGTAAAATAACTATCAATTTTTTAGTTAAAAGATTGGAAATGAGTGGGGGAGGAATTGAAGAAAGGATTTTTGAGAGATGATATGGTAGGTTTTATTTTTAGTTAAAATAGGGGAGATAGAAAAAATGAAAAAGTGTAGAAATATTATTTTATCAATGTTATTTATTATTACTAATATAACATCACTGATTCCTGTTCATGTCTATGCGGATGCAGGCAGAGATATCAGCAGTAATGTCACTTCGTTGACCGTGGATTCAACGAATATTACAGATGGAGGAAACATAAAAGTAAAATTCTCGTTTGACGAAAAAAAACAAGACATCCAGCCAGGTGATTATCTTTGGATCAATTGGCCAAGTGAAGGAAATATTCGCGGTGAAGGATTTCAAAAAGAAATCCCATTAATGATTGAAAATAAAAATGTTGGAACTTTAACGGTCAGAAAAGATTCTGCACAGGTTGTATTTAATGAAAATATTAAAAACATAGACTCAGTAGAAGGTTGGGGGCAATTTGAGATACAGGCCAGAAACGTAACCGATACCGGTGAAGAAAATACGGGACCATTCACCGTGACGAGCGGTGACAAAACGGCTACTGTAAATGTGACAAAGCCAGCTTCTGGTTCTTCTTCTAGCGTTTTTTATTATAAAACAGGAGACATGCTTCCTGAAGATACTGAGCACATTCGATGGTTTTTGAATATTAACAATGACGGCACTTACGTTGAACAACCAGTTAAAATCAGTGATGAAATCCAAAGTGGACAAAGATTAGATCCAAGTACGTTTGAAATTAATCAAATACACTTAGGTGAACAGAAAGTTTACAGAGGAGAAGAGGGAATCCAACAATTTTTACAAGATTTCCCCGGTGCTACATTTGATTTTTCAGTAAATGATAATTACATTGAAATAACTATACCAAAAAACTTTGTCAATCTTAGAACAATAATGGTGAGTTATAAGACGATCATAGAAGAACCAGAACAAACAAGTTTTGAGAATCATTCGAAAGCTTGGTTTAAAGAAGTTAATAAACCTGCTGTTGATGGAGAAAGTTTCAATCATACAGTTAAAAATATTTCAGCTTCTGGTGGAGTCAACGGTACAGTTAGAGGCGAATTGAAGATTTTCAAATATATCAATGGCACAGAGATTGGTATCCCAAATGTGACTTTCGAATTAAGACGAGCAGATGAACAGCCTATTCAAGGACAGTCTAGTATCCTGTTGACTTCGAATGAACAGGGAGAAGTTAGTATCAAAGGTCTGCAAGTAGGAGATTATGTTGTAAAAGAAAAAGAAGCACCCAATTGGATTGATTTTGATCCACTAAGTTCAAATGAACTCAAATTCTCCATAAACGAAAATGATACAGAGGGAGTCAGTTTACCTATTTATAACAAGAAAAAGGTTACGAACATCACAGCAACTAAAATTTGGAACGGTGGAACCACTCCCAGACCAAGTATTTATTTCAAATTATTCAGAGCAAGTACAAACAATTGGGAACCAGTTCCTGATGCAGAAACAAAACGATTAGACAATGGAATAACTTCAGTGACTTGGGAAGATATCCAACAGTATGATGATAGCGGAAACGAATATACGTTTAAAGTGCAAGAAGTAGACCAAAACGGAAATGATTACGTCCCTTCAGGTTATCAAAAAATTGAAAACGGGCTAGTCGTTACCAATGAGAATAAAGAAGTCATTTCAGTCTCAGGACAAAAAACATGGGAAGACAATGAGAATCAAGACGGCAAACGACCGACGACGATCACAGTGAATCTATTAGCCGACGGTCAACCGATCCAACACAAAGAAGTCAGTGAAAAAGATGATTGGCGCTATCGTTTCACAAATCTGCCAAAATACAAAGACGGGCAAGAAATCATCTATACAGTAACGGAAGACAACGTACCAGAATACAGTACGACAATTGACGGGTATAACATCAAAAACAGTTATACACCGGGCAAAACTAGCCTAAGTGCTACTAAAGTATGGGATGATGGAAATAACCAAGACGGGCTACGACCTCAAAGTATTCAAGTCCAGCTGTATGCTAATAACCAAAAAATAGGCGAAGCAGTAGAACTGAGCGAGGAGAATCACTGGACGACCACATGGAACGAATTGGCAGAAAAGGCGAAAGGTCAAGCTATCACTTATCGAGTGGAAGAGTTGACCAAAGTAGCTGGCTATACCAATGAAGTTAAACAAACAAAGGATGGAAACATCATTATTACCAATACTCATGTACCAGAGACCAAAGAGGTTTCAGGACAAAAAACATGGGAAGACAATGAGAATCAAGACGGCAAACGACCGACGACGATCACAGTGAATCTATTAGCCGACGGTCAACCGATCCAACACAAAGAAGTCAGTGAAAAAGATGATTGGCGCTATCGTTTCACGAATCTGCCAAAATACAAAGACGGGCAAGAAATCATCTATACTGTAACGGAAGACAACGTACCAGAATACAGTACGACAATTGACGGGTATAACATCAAAAACAGGTATACACCGGGTAAAACTAGTCTAAGCGCTACTAAAGTATGGGATGATGGAAATAACCAAGATGGGCTACGACCTCAAAGTATTCAAGTCCAGCTGTATGCTAATAACCAAAAAATAGGCGAAGCAGTAGAACTGAGCGAGGAGAATCACTGGACGACCACATGGAACGAATTGGCAGAAAAGGCGAAAGGTCAAGCTATCACTTATCGAGTGGAAGAGTTGACCAAAGTAGCTGGCTATACCAATGAAGTTAAACAAACAAAGGATGGAAACATCATTATTACCAATACCCATGTGCCAGAAACCAAAGAGGTCTCAGGACAAAAAACATGGGAAGACAATGAGAATCAAGATGGTAAGCGACCGACAACGATCACAGTGAATCTATTAGCCGACGGTCAGCCAATCCAACATAAAGAAGTAAGTGAAAAAGATGATTGGCGCTATCGTTTCACAAATCTGCCAAAATACAAAGACGGGCAAGAAATCATCTATACAGTAACGGAAGACAACGTGCCAGAATACAGTACGACGATTGACGGGTATAACATCAAAAACAGTTATATACCGGGCAAAACAAATATAGCTATACCAGGTAACCACATAAAACCGTGGAAAAATTTTCCAGAGAAGACAGAGAGAGAAAAAATTAGAAATCTATTCTCTCAAAAATTGCAAATATTTGCTCATACAGGGGAATCTAGCGAACAAAGAACCAATTATATTAGTAAGAGAGCTGTACCTAAACAGATAACAAATAAATCAAAAAGCATTCTTCCTAAAACAAGTAGTAAAAAATCTAGTTTTGCTGTAATCATTGGTTTATTGATAGTAACTATCTGTACAGGGATATTCTTACAAAAATATAAAAAAGTTTAGATAGAATAATTTTTGTTATTCAGAATATAATATTTTTTGTTAAATATGACTGAAAGCAAAAGAATAAAATTCCGCTTTATAATTGAAAAGAGCGTGGGACAAAAGTAAAGAACACTTTTGTCTCACGCTCTAAACACGTATAAACGGCGGAAGCAGAAGCAACTCCTTCGGAAATAAGCTGAAATTCACAAAAATTTGAAAAGCAATTTTCGTGAATTTCTTCTTATTTCTTGGAGTTAAACGCTTCTGTCCCAGCCTCTTTTCGTAGAATCAATAAATATGGATTTGGCTAACTATGGAAGAATACTCTAGTTTTCAGCGTCCATACTAGTTGTTACATTGTTTGATTGGCTAAAAGAATTTCTGATATATTTTGTACTAAATAAAGAAAAAGACGCTTGGATTGGGAAATAAGAAAACTACTCTATCATTACAAATTTTCATAAACTGGCAGATGTTCTAAGTAAACAAGTATCTTTTCAAAGTCGGAAAAATCCATGATCAACGTAGTGGTATTGATATTTGGATGAAAGCCTACGGTATCTTGACGATCAATAGCAGCATCGATCACGACTTGGATTTTTTTCTCTTTGTCGTGCATCAGTGCTAATGGAGTCACTGTACCTGCTGGAACGCCTAGGAGGTCAGGAAGCTGTTCTTCAGAAACAAAAGATAAGCGCTTTTCTTTTAATTGTTCAGCTAGTTGTTTTAAATCGGCATGCTTTTCATCAGGCAAGATGACAAGATAGATTTTTTTTCCTTTTCTTGATTTCAATAATAGATTTTTTACTTGCGGACCAGGTAAGGAAAAAGGGACATTTTTGACTGACGTAATCGCAGGATGATCGACTTTTTGAAAAGAGATATCCAGTTTTTTTAGTAGTTCATAAGCTTCTTGTTCGGTTGCACGACTCATTGCGCATCATCCTCCTTTTTTATTAGTGTATCATAAAAAAGAGTTGACAAATGAAAAATAATCATGTAAATTACACGTAAAGTTAAAACAAATGACATCGAAAAGAAGAGTAGCAGTTAGGTGTTTTTAGAGAGTCTCTGGTTGGTGGAAAGAGGCAGCAGTTAACCGTGAAACACATCTTGGAGTCGATTTTCTGAAGCGTATAGTAGGAAAATCCGGGGAGCCCGTTACAGCTGCGGTCGTTGCTAGATGACCAGATAAGGCTGGCTTTTCCGTGAGGAGCCGGTAAAAAAAGGTGGAACCACGTGATTAACGTCCTTTGATCTTCGGATCAAAGGACTTTTTGTTTTCATCTGATTTGCAACGACTGTGTGAGTTTTTTTCTGCAAGGAAAAAATAAACAGAGGTGGAACCACGTATAATACGTCCTCTTGGCATTTGCCAAGAGGATTTTTTTATTTTAAAGGAGGAAAAGAAGATGGAGTATTTAATTGAAGTTATGCCGCAATTATTAGTAGGAGCACTCACAACATTGAAATTATTTTTATTTACCTTGATTGGCTCGTTGCCATTAGGGATTATTTTAGCACTAGGATTGTCCTTGCATTTTAAGCCACTACGCTACTTTCTTCAAATATATGTATGGATCATGCGGGGAACGCCACTATTGTTACAGCTGATTTTTGTTTTTTATGGTTTGCCGACGATTGGGATCGTTTTTGATCGATTCGAAGCAGCGCTCATTGCTTTTATCTTGAACTATGCCGCTTATTTTGCAGAGATCTTCCGTGGAGGGATACAATCGATTCCTCAAGGTCAATATGAAGCAGCGCAAGTTTTGCAATTAAGTCCCTTCCAAACGGTGACGAAAATCGTCATCCCGCAAGTGACAAAGATTGTTTTACCTTCTGTAGGTAATGAAGTTATCAACTTGGTCAAAGATTCTTCCTTGATCTATATATTAGGTTTAGGTGACGTAATGCGTGCCGGGAAAATCGCGATGGAACGCGACGCGACTTTACTGCCTTTGCTAGGCGTGGCAATCATCTATCTTACATTGACTGGTATTCTAACAATCGTAATGAAACAAGTTGAAGGAAAATTAAATTATTACCGCTAACTGATAGGAGGAAGAAATATGATTGAATTGAAGAAAATGAACAAAGCATTTGGTGAAAAAGAAATAATCAAAGATTTGGATCTAATCATTCCAGATGGGAAAACATTAGCTATCGTAGGTCCTTCCGGTGGCGGTAAAACCACACTTTTACGTATCTTGGCTGGCTTAGAAAGCTCTGACAGCGGAGAATTTTATTTAGACGGTGTACCGTTCAATCCATTCGAACTTAAAATGAAAGAACAAGTTGTAGGAGTCGTATTCCAAGACTTCCAGCTATTTCCACATCTGAATATTTTTGAAAACATTACCTTAGCACCGAAAATGGTATTGAAACAGACAAAAGAAGAATACACCAAAAAAGCAGAAGAATTAGCGGCTTCATTAGGGATTAGCGATTTATTGAATAACTATCCTTATCAGCTTTCTGGCGGACAAAAACAACGGGTAGCGATTGCCAGAGCATTGGCCATGAATCCGAGGGTATTGGCTTATGATGAACCAACGAGTGCTTTAGATCCTGAGTTGCGTCAGCAAGTCGAGCGTTTGATCCTATCATTGAAAGAAGACGGGGTAACCCAAATCATTGTCACACATGATCTCGTATTTGCAGAAAATGTCGGTGATCAACTATTAAAAGTTTCCCCAATTCGTTAAGAAAGGAGAAGATAGAGATGAAAAAAATCAGTTTTCTATTCGCTTTGCTCGTAGGTCTTCTTCTTTTTGCAGGCTGTTCGAATAAAAAGGCTTCAGCAGATAATTGGGCGGCTATCAACGAAGAGAAAAAAATCGTTATAGGTTTGGACGATACATTTGTTCCTATGGGATTTAGAGATAAAGACGGGAAGCTTACAGGATTCGATATTGATTTAGCCAAAGCAGTCTTTGAACAATATGGGATTACGGTAGACTTTCAGCCTATTGACTGGTCAATGAAGGAATTTGAATTGAACAATGGAACGATCGACTTGATCTGGAACGGCTATTCCAAGACACCGGCAAGAGAAAAGAAAGTGCAGTTTACAAAACCTTATATGGAAAATGATCAAGTACTGATCACACCTAAAGAATCAGGAATCACAAGCTTTGAGCAAATGAAAAATAAGAGATTAGGTGCGCAAAATGGGTCATCTGGTTATGATGTATTTACGAAACAACCAGAAGTGTTAAAAGAGATAGTCAAAAACCAAGATGCTGTTTTGTACGATAGTTTTAATGAAGCACTGATTGATCTGAAAAGCGGACGGATCGATGGTTTGCTGATGGATAAAGTATATGCGGACTATTATTTGAAACAAAGAAACGAGCTAGAAGACTTCAACATGACAAAAGGTTCTTACGAAAGTGAGGATTTTGCGGTTGGCGTGCGTAAGTCAGATGATACGTTAGTGAAGAAGATAAATGAAGCATTTGATCGATTAGAAAAAACAGGGGAATTCCAAAAAATCTCCAATAAATGGTTTGGTGAAGATGTCACGCCGAGAAATTAACAAAAACATACTAAGATTAGAGGGGAACATCATTCGTCAATGATGTTCCCCTCTAATCTTAGTATGTTTTACATAATTTTATTTTGTTATGGAAGGGGTTTCGTGTTATTCTAAAAAGAGGAACGATTGAAGGTTATAGGAAAGGAAGAGATGAATGGAACACAAAGAACTTACCTCATTTCCAAAAGATTTTCTGTGGGGCTCTGCTTCTGCAGCGTATCAAGTAGAAGGAGCTTGGCAAGAAGATGGGAAAGGCGAATCAGTCTGGGATCGATTTGTTCGGATTCCAGGAAAGACATTTAAAGGAACAAACGGTGATCTGGCAGTAGACCACTATCATCGTTATAAAGAAGATATTGCTTTAATGAAAGAACAAGGTCTAAAAGCTTACCGCTTCTCTGTAGCTTGGACACGGATTTTTCCTAATGGGCGCGGAGAAGTCAATCAAGCTGGGCTCGCTTTTTATGAGAGATTGATCGACGAATTGATTGAAAACGGTATCGAACCTATGTTGACTTTGTATCATTGGGATCTTCCACAAGCGTTGCAAGATGAATATAATGGTTGGGAGTCACGTCAGATCATTGAAGATTTCACTCATTATGCAGAAACATTATTTGAGGCATTCCGCGGGAAAGTCCATTACTGGATTAGTTTGAATGAACAAAATATCTTCACTTCATTAGGCTATCTATTAGCAGCACATCCGCCAGGCGTGACGGATCCAAAACGAATGTATGAAGTCAACCATATCGCAAATCTAGCAAATGCATCTGTCATCAACAAATTCCATGAGTTAGAAATGCCTGGGAAAATCGGACCAAGCTTTGCGTATACACCAAATTATCCAATCGACAGTAATCCTGAAAATGTTCTGGCAGCCGAAAATGCAGAAGATCTGATGGCCAATTATTGGATGGATGTCTACATGTGGGGGAAATATCCTATTGCTGCTATGAGATTCTTAGAAGAAAAAGGATGGGCGCCAACGATTGAAGCGGGCGATGCAGAATTGCTAGAATCAGCCAAGCCAGATTTTCTTGGGATCAATTACTATCAAACAGCGACGAATGCATTCAATCCATTAGATGGGGTTGGAGCAGGAAAAATGAATACGACCGGGAAAAAAGGTTCATCAGAAGAAACAGGGGTTCCTGGAATGTATAAAAAAGTTGAGAATCCATTTGTCGAACGAACAAATTGGGACTGGGAAATCGACCCAGAAGGCTTAAGGATCGGATTGCGTCGTATCACGAGCCGTTACCGCATGCCGGTGCTGATCACGGAAAATGGCTTAGGAGAGTATGACAAGTTGACAGAAGACAAACAAATCCATGACGACTATCGAATCCATTACTTACAAAGCCATGTCAAAGCAATCAAAGAAGCAATTTCAGATGGAGCAGAAGTATTAGGCTATTGTACATGGTCTTATACAGATTTGCTTAGCTGGTTGAACGGTTATCAAAAACGATATGGATTTGTATATGTCGATCAAGATGAAACACAAGAAGGATCTTTGGAACGATATAAGAAAGACAGTTATTACTGGTACCAAAAACTGATCGAAGAAAATGGAGAGAACCTTTAGTTCTCATGCTTAAAACAAGAAGGTACGGCTGGATATGGCCGTGCCTTTTTTTGATAAAATCATTTAGAAATTAAGAAAAACTGTAAAATAAGCTGAAAAATGAAAGAAAGCGTCAGTTCTTTCAAACAAAACTTTAGTTCCCTTGCTTTTTTTTGTATAATGAAACTTGATGAAATGAGGGATAATAAATGGCACAAAAGAAACGGCCTACTAAGAAAAGGAAAAAGACGAAAAAAACGAAAAAGCAAAAACAGCAGCAAGAACAAATGCTGACGATTGGTGTTGGATTTGCCTTGATTCTATTTGCTGTATTCGGCTTTTTAAAATTAGGTTTTTTAGGAATATTGATTGCAAACGGCTTTCGGATCATTGCAGGAAATACTTACCAAATCCTCTGTCTTTTATTAGCCGTATTAGGATTTTGGATTGTCATTAAGAATACAGAGTTTTCAATTGGCAAAAACCGACGCTGGTTTGGCGGTATACTCTTTTATTTCGGTATCTTATTATTGCTACATGCCCATTTATTCGGCAAACTCCATACTGGGGAACCAAATATCATGGGGACGACATGGGACTTATTGGCTAGCGATATAAAACAAAGTCAAGTAGATAATAACGTTGGCGGAGGAATGATCGGAGCAATTCTTTATCATTTCACTTATTTCTTGATTGCACAGCCTGGAAGTTATTTAGCAGCCGTTCTATTACTGGCGGGTGGAGCATTCTTGTTCAGTAATTTGGAAGGCTATCAGCTGCTGAATGGTATCCAATCAATTGGAGAACGGGTACAGGAATTATTAGAAGGTGATCCTGCCAAGCAAGCTCAAAAGCAAGCGGCAAAGGAAGAAAGAATGAAACAGCGTGCAGAAGCGAAAGAAGCAAGACGCTTGGCTGAGCAAGAAGCAGCAGAAAAAGAAGCTGCAGAATATGAGAAGAAAAAAGCTGTGAACCAGCAAAGGAAAAATACTCCTGATGAATGGCAGGAACCAGAAAATGCCGAACCTGAGCAGTTAAGTTTTGTTCCAATTGACAGTTTTCAAGAAAATATCCATCCTGCGAATCTAGAGAAACCAGTACCAGATACACCAAAACAGACCAATACAGCGGAAGGTTTTGCTGATGAGTTGCCAGAGGATGACGGTACCTCATTAGAATTTGAGATCGAAGCAGAACAGGAAAATCAAGATTATGAATTGCCGACAGTTGACTTGCTTGATTCTATACCAACTGTGGATCAAAGTGATGAGTATAAAAAAATCGAAAAAAATATCGGTGTATTGGAACAAACTTTCCAAAGTTTCGGTGTGGATGCTAAGGTCGTCAAAGCTAGTTTAGGCCCATCCGTCACAAAATTCGAAGTCCAACCAGCTGTAGGGGTAAAAGTAAGTAAAATCGTGAACTTAACAGATGATATCGCACTTGCTTTAGCGGCGAAAGATGTTCGGATGGAAGCGCCGATCCCAGGTAAATCACTGATTGGTATTGAAGTACCAAATGGAAAGATCAGTATGGTTTCCTTTAGAGAAATCATCGAAGCTCAGCCAAACCATCCAGACAAATTACTGGAAGTACCTTTAGGACGTGATGTTTCTGGACGAGTACAAACGGCTGATCTTTCGAAAATGCCTCACTTACTTGTAGCTGGTTCGACTGGTAGTGGGAAGTCAGTAGCAATCAATGGGATCATTACAAGTATATTGATGCGTGCTAAGCCCCATGAAGTAAAACTGATGATGATCGATCCGAAAATGGTTGAATTAAATATGTACAACGGGATACCTCATCTGTTGACGCCGGTCGTGACGAACCCTAGAAAAGCGGCACAAGCCTTACAAAAAGTAGTACAAGAAATGGAAGAACGATATGAAAAATTTGCGGCAACTGGTGTAAGAAATATTTCTGGTTACAATGAATTTGTTCAGCAGAAAAACTTAGAAAACGGAACGAAACATCCAACCTTACCATTCATCGTAGTAATCGTAGATGAATTAGCTGACTTGATGATGGTAGCTAGCAACGAAGTCGAAGATGCGATTATTCGTTTAGCGCAAATGGCTCGGGCAGCGGGCATCCACATGATTCTAGCTACTCAACGTCCAAGTGTGGATGTTATCACAGGGATCATCAAAGCAAATGTACCTTCCAGAATGGCATTTGCTGTATCAAGCGGTACAGATTCTCGGACGATCATCGACTCTAATGGAGCAGAAAAGCTCTTAGGGCGAGGAGATATGCTGTTCTTGCCAATGGGTGAGAATAAACCTATCCGTGTGCAAGGAGCATTCATCTCTGACCATGAAGTGGAGCGGGTCGTTCAATTTGTTACAGATCAGCAAGAAGCTCATTATGAAGAGAAAATGATGCCGACAGATGAAGTTGAAACGGCAGGTGCTCCAGAACAGCCACAAGATGAACTGTTTGAGGAAGCAAAAGCACTTGTTGTTGAAATGCAAACAGCAAGTATCTCCCTTCTCCAAAGAAGGTTTCGAATCGGTTACAACCGAGCCGCTCGACTCGTAGATGAACTGGAAGCTCATGGAGTTGTTGGCCCATCAGAAGGAAGTAAGCCTCGGAAAGTATTCATTGAGCAAGAGGAAACATCAGAACCACTGCCGGAAGATAATGAAATGTAAAACTTGTTCGATGAACGGTTGAAAAACAAGTAACTATGTAAAAAAGACAAGACATGATGATACCAAGAGAAAAAATGGCTTTTTTCCCATTTTTTCTAATACGGTAGGATGTCTTGTCTTTTTTGCTTTTTATGAGATGAAAGTTCTATTCGATTTATTTGTGAAGTATTGCATTAACTAAACGAATCATGTATAGTATGTAGCGAAACTTTGAGAAAAAGAGGGAAAATACTTTGGAAAAACAATCCATCTATGGCTTGACGAATGAAGAATTAATCAATTGGTTTATAGAAAACGGTGAGAAAAAATTCCGAGCTGCCCAAGTTTGGGAATGGTTGTATCAAAAACGTGTAAGTAACTTCACAGAAATGACGAATCTATCAAAACAATTGATAGAAAAATTATCGGCGCATTTTATCATCAATCCTCTGAAACAAATGGTCGTCCAAGAAGCTTCGGACGGTACAGTTAAATATTTGTTTGAACTTCCTGATAAAAATATGATCGAGACCGTACTAATGAGACAAGAATACGGCTTGTCCGTTTGCGTGACGACACAAGTAGGATGTAATATCGGCTGTACATTTTGTGCAAGCGGGTTGCTTAAAAAGAACCGAGACCTGACCGCTGGAGAAATCGTTGCGCAGATCATGATGGTTCAACATTATTTTGATGAGCGCAATCTTGGTGAACGTGTTTCCCATGTCGTCGTAATGGGAATCGGTGAGCCATTTGATAATTACGACAATGTAATGGACTTTTTGCATATTATTAATGATGCCAAAGGATTGGCGATTGGTGCGCGACATATTACAGTTTCTACTAGTGGCTTAGCACACAAAATCAAGGAATTCGCTAATAACGGCTTGCAAGTCAATCTGGCTATTTCCTTGCACGCGCCGAATAATGAGGTGCGAACATCGATCATGCGGATCAACCGAAGTTTCCCAATTGAGAAATTGATGGAAGCTGTGGATGAGTATTTAGAGAAAACAAACCGTCGAATCACGTTTGAATATATCATGTTGAATCAAGTAAATGATAGACCAGAGCATGCGCAACAATTAGCAGATCTATTAAAAGATAAGAAAAAGTTAGCATATGTCAACTTGATTCCATATAATCCAGTCAGTGAACATGATCAATATTCTCGCAGTCCAAAAGCTGATGTATTGAGATTTTATGATGTATTGAAGAAAAACGGCGTAAACTGTGTGATACGTAAAGAACATGGTACAGATATTGATGCAGCTTGCGGACAATTGCGAAGCAAGCAAATGAAAAAAACAGCTGCCAAATAATCGTAGCCTACTTCGTTTTTTCAATTACCATAAAAGGAGCAGTTTTCTTAATTAAGGAACTGTTCAACTTAAATAAGTGAAAAGTTTCTATAGCGAAAGTTATAAAGCGTTTTTTGACAAGAAAAGCCCTCATTAAGCAAAGAAATGTCGTCAATTTGTTGACAGCCTGCTTGATGGGGGTTTTAGCAATTATTTAACTGATTTTCTTATATCCTTGCTGGCTTTCTTGTGTAGCATGATAAGTTTCTACGTCAAGAATGGCCTGTTTAAATTTTTCTCGGGTGATTTCATAAGGCACATGTTTGATATCATTTGTGGTCATGGCTTTATCTAAGATTGCTTCTAAATCGGTCGTGACATTGAGATTCATGTCGGCTAACGATACTGGAAGTTGGTTCTTTTTCATAAACACATAGATTTTATCAAACAAATCGAACTGCTGATCCATCATCAATAAGGTCAGTACACCATAACTGACAGATGCTCCGTGAAGGTATCCCTCCATTTTTTCTAGAACAGTCGTACCGTAATAGAATGAGTGTGCCATAGCAGAATTATAGTTATTGTTAACTAAAACAGAAACCAATCCGGTAGTAACAATGATATCCGAAACGACTTGTTCAATTGCATATGAGGGACGATTGTCGGCACTATCTTTCAATGCTTGCGTACCATAAGTCAAGAGACGATCAATGCACATTTTTCCGATTTGGATTCCTAATCTATCCGTGTAGCCTAAATCATCGCCACGAGCAGAAAAAGTAGATTCGACTTCTTTGGATAAAGCATCGCCAATACCTGCCCATAAGTATTTATCAGGTGCTTCGGCAATAATTGCTGTATCAATGAAGGTGTGTACAGGTGGTTTTGAAGGAAAGAAGAGTCCGTCCATTATGCCTTCTTCGTTATAGATGACACATACCGCCGTGACGGGCGAACAGTTCGAACCAATAGTGGGGAAGGTGAAGACTGGTTTAGCTAGTTTTTCACCAATGACTTTTACAGTATCGCAAGCACGGCCACCGCCGACTGCAAACAAGACGTCTGCTTTTTGAACACTTTCATGCTGGATCAACTGTTCAATATTTCCATAAGTTGAATTACCCCCGTACCAGAGACTGGCGATAACTTCTATTTCCTGAGTCAAAGCTGCTTTTATTTTGTTTTCTGCCTTTGAAAGTGCAGTCTTCCCTCCAATCAGCACTACTTTTTTCCCATATTCTTTGACGATTCCATTTGCTTTTTCATACGCATCTGTTCCAATGGTATAATTTGGTAAGAAAACACTTTGACTCATATTCTTTTCCTTCTTTCTTCGTTGAAACGGGTTAAAATTTTAAAGAGTGATCTTTCTGACCGCGGCTGTAGATGGAGTAGAGGCGAACCTAAGACAGGATAAGTAATGAATAAGGTGGCATGAACACCTTGAAATCATCAATAAGTATCCTAAAAATAAAATAAGTACAAAAACATTGAAAACGAAAATAATGAATTTTTGTTCCTCTTAGTATTTTCTACGATTCCTCTTGCTTATTTAAATGATCTAAAAATTCTGAATATTTAGATTATTTTACAAAAATGTGTTTCATTTGTCAATTCATAATTGGTTTTTTTAAAGCAAAAGATAATCTATATCATGATGAACAAACAGAGTTTTTCCCTCCAATTGATGGCCTTCCTGATCTTTCCTATTTTGAATAAAGTGTTTCTGTATAATTTTTTTATTTTATAAGTAAGGTAAATAATGAAAGAATAGGGATAATGATTGGTAGCTAAAGATTTTTGAGCGAGAACATTTCGTTTTTTCAAAAGGACTGTTAGAATAAGCAAGAACAAGGGGGAAGACGTATGATAATCAGTGAATTTGACCGTAATAATCCAGTATTGAAAGATCAGCTTTCTGATTTACTGAGACTGACTTGGCCGGAAGAATATGGAGACAGCTCGGCAGAAGAAGTAGAAGAAATGATGAATCCAGAACGGATCGCGGTAGCAGCGGTTGACCAAGATGAGTTAGTAGGATTTATTGGTGCAATCCCTCAATACGGTATCACAGGTTGGGAATTGCATCCATTAGTTGTAGAAAGCTCCCGACGAAAGAACCAAATAGGTACTCGATTAGTCAATTACTTAGAAAAAGAAGTAGCTTCCAGAGGAGGAATAACGATTTATTTAGGTACGGATGATTTAGACCATGGAACAACGTTAAGTCAAACGGACCTGTATGAGCATACGTTTGATAAAGTGGCCTCCATCCAGAACCTTCGTGAACATCCATATGAGTTCTATGAAAAATTAGGTTATAAAATCGTAGGTGTCTTACCAAATGCAAGTGGTTGGGACAAACCGGATATTTGGATGGCAAAAACGATTATTCCTCGACCAGATTCTCAATAATAAAAAGAGGTTGTGAAATCAGCGTCCTGACCTGAGTATTAGCTCAACAAACGGAAAAATAGTTCTTCATATTTTGCCGTTTGTTGAGCTAATATCGAGGGTCAGCTGATTGAACACCGTTTATTCGGATAAGGAACTGTGACAAGACTTTTGTCAGAGTTCCTTTTTGTTTATTCTTTTTTATCTTTGTATGGCAATAATAGACAATATAACAAAAATTATTTAATGGCTACTGAAAGACAATAGAAAACCTTGTACAAAGCTATTTTTTCTGAAAAATCCCTTGAAACCTCACGAAAAAATCATTATTTTATGAAAAAGGCAAAAAAAAGTGTTGATTTTTTAATAATTATTCATTAAACTCTTAAACAACTTCAGAAAATATTAATTATTCTGAAAATTCCAATAAAGGGGTACGTAAAATGAAAAAGAAATTTACATTTGGTTTGGTTGCGGTATGCGGCCTTGTACTTGCTGGATGTTATGGCGGCAGTTCAGCCACAAGCAATAGTTCAGCAAAAAGCGGTTCAGCAGATGGAGGAGGCGTATTTAACTTAGTCGTGCCTCAAGAAATGCCTACAGCTGACTTATCAGTTGCAACAGATACAATCAGTTTTACAGCATTGAATAACGTTTATGAAGGTATTTACCGTCTTGATGAAGATAGCAAACCACAGCCGGCAGGAGCTAGCGAGTTGGCAGAAGTCAGTGAAGACGGATTAACTTACAAAATCAAATTACGAGAAGACGCAAAATGGTCAAATGGTGATCCTGTGACAGCAGCGGATTACGTTTATGGCTGGCAACGAACAGTAGACCCAGCTACAGCTTCTGAATATGCTTACCTGTATGCGCCAGTTGAAAATGCAGAAGACATCACAGCTGGAAAGAAAGATAAATCAGAACTAGGGATCAAAGCAGTTGGCGACTATGAATTAGAAATCAAATTGACGAAACAAACACCATATTTCCAATACCTGCTTGCTTTCCCATCATTTTTCCCACAAAAACAATCCGTAGTGGAAGAAAATGGGGATGCCTATGCATCTGCAAGTGATAAAGCTGTTTATAATGGACCATTCACATTAGAAGATTTCGATGGACCAGGAACAGATACAGAATGGACTTATAAGAAAAATGACCATTACTGGGACAAAGACACAGTAAAACTTTCTGAAATCAAAGTCAGTGTAGTAAAAGAATCTTCTACTGCTTTGAACTTATTCAAAGATGGCCAAGCAGATGATGTGATCTTGTCTGGTGAATTAGCACAGCAAAACGCAAACGATCCAGCTTATACTTCTGTTAAAGAAGCACGAACAAGCTATATCGAATTCAACCAACGCGAAAAGAATTCACCATTCAACAATGTGAACCTAAGAAAAGCTATTTCTTATTCTATCGATCGTGAAGCTTTAGTAAAACAAGTACTAGGTGACGGATCAGTTGTCTCTACAGGATTGATCCCATCAGATATGGTAAAAAGTCCAACAACGAACGAAGACTTTGCAAAAGAAGCTGGAAAATTAGTTTCTTATGACAAAGACAAAGCAAAAGAATATTGGGAAAAAGCGAAAAAAGAATTGGGCGTTGATTCTTTAGAATTTGATTTGATGGCTTCTGATGATGATTCATCGAAAAAAGTAATCGAATATGTTCAAAACTCAATCCAAGAAAACTTGGATGGCGTAACAGTCAAACCGACACCTGTTCCATTCTCTGTACGTCTTGACCGCTCAACTTCGGGTGATTTTGACGCAGTACTAGGCGGATGGGCTGCTGACTATGCAGACCCAAGCAGCTTTACTGATTTGTTTGTCACAGGTAATTCATACAACCGTGGACGCTGGAGCAATGCAGAATATGACGAAGCAGTTAAAGCAGCTTCATCAACAGATGCTGGCGATGAACAAGCACGTTGGGATGATTTCCAAAAAGCAATCAAGATCATCTCTGATGATATGGGTGTCGTTCCGGTGTACCAAAAAGCAGAAGGTCACCTAGTGAATGAAAAAATCAAAGGTATCGTTCACCATGCTGCAGGCGCTTCATGGGATTACAAATGGACATACGTTGAAGAATAATCGTTAATACCGTGAGCATGAGAAAAAACGAGGCTGCGGCAAATGTCGCAACCTCGTTCTCATATTTACTTATCCTAACAAAGAAAAAAGCATGAAAATAGCAGAAAGAGCAATTAGTATTCCGGCAATGATCAGCCAAAAGCTGTACATACCGTAGCTGGCAGACGAGAGCGAGGAAAATTCTGGTTTTTTCTTTCGGTTCCTTGTTCGTGCAAGATGGACCGATCGCTGAAAATGATCAAAGAAACCCGAAGAAAAGACCCATAAAAAACCGCCGATAATCAGAAACGGCAATGACCATAAGAATAGATCATTAGATAATTGAATGAGTGTAAAGGAATGGTTGATGACGTTTTTTATTAAAATAACCAGAATCAGTAGAAAAGCTACTGCGTAAGGGATAGATTTTTTTTTCATTTGATTGCTCCTTTATTTTTGGTTCATTATCTAATAATGTAGCGAAACATCTGTCAGAAGTCAAAAGCTAGGGGGAAACATTAGTGAATAGTTATATCAAATATGTATTAAAACGTGTCTTTTTCATGATCATCACGCTTTGGTTAATTGCAACAATCACCTTTTTCTTGATGCAATTGCTGCCGGGCACGCCATATACGAATCAGGAACGTTTGAGTCCTGAAACAATCGAGATGCTAAATAAACAAGTCGGTTTGGATAAACCAGTTATCGTACAATATGGGATTTATCTTTCTAATTTGCTTCAAGGAGATTTTGGAATTTCCTTCCAATTTAAAAACCAGCCAGTCGCACATTTGTTAGCTGGAAGAATCGGACCATCTTTGCAATTAGGGTTACAGGCAATTATCTTTGGAACAGTCCTAGGAACGATTTTAGGAACGATTTCTGCCATGAAGCAAAATACATGGGCAGATACATCTTCTACACTTGTAGCGATATTAGGTCGTTCCATTCCAAACTTTGTATTTGCTGTTTTACTACAATATATCTTTGCAATCAAATTACAAGTTTTACCAATCGCAAAATGGGATGGCTTTGTGTACACGATCTTGCCGACAATTGCATTGGCCATGTCGCCGCTTGCTGATTCTGCTCGATTTATCCGGACGGAAATGGTGGAAGTACTGCATAGTGATTACGTGGAATTAGCAAAAGCAAAAGGGTTGAGCCGTTGGGAAATCGCCTTTAAACATGGTCTTCGAAATAGTTTGATCCCATTGATGACTTTATTAGGACCCTTGGCTGTCGCATTGAT
Organism: Enterococcus sp. 2STP; assembly: GCF_032465635.1. NCBI lineage: Bacteria > Bacillati > Bacillota > Bacilli > Lactobacillales > Enterococcaceae > Enterococcus > Enterococcus sp. 2STP. The sequence continues at coordinate 66,619 of NZ_JAWDJH010000013.1, read as the reverse complement.
GACCGGATCACTGGTGGTAGAAAATATCTTTGCTATTCCTGGTATCGGGGAACAATTCGTTAAGTCGATCACAACAAATGATTATCCTACGATCATGGCTGTAACGATCCTTTACTCATTTATGTTGATTTTTGTTATTTTGATCGTTGATTTGTTGTACGGTCTAGTTGATCCAAGAATTCGTGTTTCAGAAGGGAGCCGAGGATAAATGGAAATGACACCAAAGCGTTATGAAACAGTCGCAGATATTCCTGCGGATGAGTTTCTTCCATTACAAAAAAATACCGAAGAAGAACGTGAGCAGATTACTGCGCCTTCTTTGAATTTTATCCAAGATTCATGGCGCCGTTTAAAGAAAAACAAAGCTGCCGTTATTTCAATGTTTTTACTGTTGGTCATCATTTTGATCTCTGTGGTCACGATCTTTGTTTCTCCACATGATCCAACTGCCCAAAATGTGGCTTATATCAATTTGCCTCCTCGTATTCCGGGAATCAATATCGATGGATTGAATGGAAAAGCAATGGTCGGCGGTGAACTGGTGGATAAATATGCTCAAGCAAACGTTCCTTCAAATGTAAGTTTCTTTTTAGGAACAGACGGTTTGGGCCGTGATGTATTAAGCCGTTTATTTATGGGAACGAGAATCTCGTTGTTGATCGCATTTATTGCTGCATTACTAGATGTAACGATTGGTGTAGCTTACGGGTTAATATCTGGTTTGTTAGGCGGACGTGTCGATAATGCGATGCAACGTTTTTTGGAAATCTTGTCAGGAATTCCAAACCTCGTTGTCATGATCTTGATGTTGGTCGTTTTTGAACCAGGAATTTTTTCCATCGTGGCTGCTATGGCCATCACAAACTGGATACCAATGGCACGTATCGTTCGTGCACAAACAATGAAATTAAAAGATCAAGAATATGTTCTAGCTGGATTGACATTAGGTGAATCAAGAATGAAAATTGCATTCAAACATATTTTGCCGAATATCTCCAGTGTCATTATTATTCAAATGATGTTTAGCATCCCATCTGCTATTTTCTTCGAAGCCTTTTTAAGTTTTATCGGTTTAGGTCTTACGCCTCCGTCAGCTTCATTAGGAACGATGTTGAGCGAAGGGTACAAGACATTCCTGTATCTGCCTTATCTGTTATGGATTCCGGCAGTAACTTTATCGGTTATCATGATTGGCTTTAACTTACTTGCTGATGGATTGCGTGATGCCTTTGATCCTAAAATGAAAGAGTGAGGACGATGACGAAAATTTTAGAAGTGAAAGACTTAGAAATCTCTTTTGATACGTATGCTGGAAAGGTACGAGCGATTCGCGGTGTCAATTTTTATTTGAATAAAGGAGAAACATTGGCGATCGTTGGGGAATCTGGAAGCGGAAAATCAGTGACGACCAGAAGCATCATGCGCTTGCTGTCAAGCAATGCCAATATAGATGCTGGGCAAATCCTCTTTAAAGGTAAAGACATCGTTGAAAAGACAGAAAGAGAGATGCAAAAAATCCGCGGAAAAGAAATAGCAATGATTTTCCAAGATCCAATGACCTCTTTAGATCCGACGATGCCTATTGGGAAACAAGTTGCTGAGTCTCTTAGAAAGCATAATAAAGTTTCGAAAAAAGAGGGACAAAAAGCTGCATTAGAACTGCTTAAATTAGTTGGTATACCTGAAGCTGAGAAACGTATCAATAGTTATCCCCATCAGTTTTCAGGAGGTCAACGCCAACGGATCGTGATTGCGATCGCACTGGTATGTTATCCGGAAATACTGATTGCTGATGAACCCACAACAGCACTTGATGTGACTATCCAAGCACAAATTTTGGAACTGCTGAAAGAAATTCAGACAAAAATCGATACATCAATCATTTTTATCACTCATGACCTTGGTGTAGTAGCAAACGTTGCTGACCGTGTAGCTGTTATGTATGGGGGAAGAATCGTTGAAGTTGGAACATCCGAAGAGATTTTCTACAACCCACAACATCCCTATACTTGGGGACTGCTTGGCTCAATGCCGACATTAGACAGTGCGAACGACCGATTGTATGCCATTCCTGGTTCTCCACCGGATTTATTGAACCCGCCAAAAGGAGACGCATTCTACCCAAGAAATGAATTCGCGATGAAAATCGATGCAGAACAAGAACCGCCATTTTTTGAACTATCAAAAACACACAAGGCAGCAACTTGGCTACTTGCTCCACAAGCGCCTAAAGTGACGCCGCCAGAAGAAATCCAACGTCGCTGGGCTATTTTTAAAGAGAAACAAAAACATACTTATGGTCAAGGAGGAATTGCTGATGCCAAATAAACTACTTGAAGTTAAAGGACTGAAACAGTATTTCAATGTAGGAAAAAAGAATGAAGTACATGCTGTAAATGACATCAGCTTTCACATCTATGAAGGAGAAACATTTGGTTTAGTAGGAGAATCTGGAAGCGGAAAATCCACTACTGGCCGTACGATCATTCGTTTGAATGAACCTACTGACGGTGAGATATTATTCGACGGTCAAGATGTAACGAAGATCAAAGACAAAAAAGGATTGACGAAATTCCGACATGATGTTCAGATGATCTTTCAAGATCCATACGCTTCGTTGAATCCTCGGATGAAAGTCAGAGATATCATTGCGGAAGGAATTGATGTCAATGGGTTAGCTAAATCACCAGAGGAACGTGCCAAAAAAGTCGATGATCTACTAAGAACCGTTGGATTGAATCCGAGCCATGGCACTCGTTATCCCCATGAATTTTCAGGAGGACAACGCCAGCGTATTGGTATTGCACGAGCATTAGCAGTAAAACCGCGATTTATCATTTGCGATGAACCGATTTCTGCATTAGATGTTTCCATTCAAGCCCAAGTTGTCAATTTATTGCAAGATCTCCAACGAGAACATCAATTGACCTATCTATTTATTGCGCATGATTTATCAATGGTTAAACATATCAGCGACCGAATCGGTGTAATGCATAACGGTTTGTTATTAGAAATGGGTAAAAGTGATGAAATCTATAATCATGGTGTCCATCCTTATACAGAAAGTTTGTTATCTGCTATTCCTTTGCCAGATCCAGATCATGAGAGAAAGCGCAGAAGAATCAAATATCAACCCGAACCAGATGACGGACAAGTACGTCAGCTTCGTGAAATCGCACCAGAACATTTTGTTTATGCAACTGAGCAGGAAGTCCCATATTATGCAAAAAAATTAAAACGACAAAAGGAATCTCTTCTGGTTGCTAACTAGGAGGGACATAGATGCTAAAAGCTTTTAAATTCCGTATGTATCCGACAGAAGAACAAAAACAGCAATTGATCCGTACTTTTGGCTGTGTTCGATTTACCTATAACCATTTGCTGAAAGAACGGCAGAAAAGTTGGCAACAAACAGGAGTGGCCGATTTTTCGCTCACGCCTGCTACGTTAAAAAAAGAATACCCATTCTTAAAAGAGGTAGACAGTCTTGCTTTAGCAAATGCACAGCTTAATTTGGACCGAGCTTTTCGCAATTATTTCAAGGGACGTGCCAGCTTTCCAAAGCTTAAAACGAAAAAAAGTATGTGGCAATCTTATACGACGAATAATCAAACCCATACGGTCTATCTGAAAAACGGTCATTTAAAATTACCAAAACAAAAAGAACTGATCAAGATAAACCAGCACCGTCCAGTCGAAGGCACGATTCGTTCCGCTACGATTTCTGCTCGATATAATGAAGAGTTCTATGTCGCACTACTTTGTGATGTTTCATCAATAAAAAAAGAATCTTCAGCTAAATGGATTGGGATTGCCTATCATCCAAAAACATTGATCGAAACATCGCAGCCCATAGAAGTAACTTTGCCAAAATTTGACCAGACAGAAGAAAAACTTCAGCATGCACAGCGGAAATTAAGCGTAAAAGTCCGCTCCGCTCACCATAGAAAGACCAGGTTAGATAAGGCAAGCAATTATCAGAAACAAAAGAGAAAAGTAATGGATCTTTATCTGAAACAAAAGAACCAGCGAGAAGATTATCTTGAACAATTATCTGGGAAATTGGTCAAACAATATGACTACTTATTTGTAGAATCTTTTCCAAAAGAAGAGGCACATGCTGATTTTTCTATTCATGACTGGCATAAATTAATAACAAAATTGCGTTATAAGTCCCAATGGTATAATAAAAAATTTCTTTTGATCAATACCGACGGAGCAGAAGAAAGCAATTCTGTAAGAAAGAGCCAAGTGTTAGAACAACTAGGCAGGCATTCGGTCATCAAGGAATAAAAAATGAATGAAACTGACAGGAGCGTTAGGGTTCGCCTTGTTAATAAAAAGTCTGATTGACTTTTGTTTCTAGGAATTTTCTTTTGAAGAAAAGCTCACTAATTATGACAAACCAATAAAACAATAGCAGAAAAAATTCGTACGAGTTTTTTCTGCTATTGTTATTTTTTTATTCGAAGAATTTTACTGACACGCCAAAGTATAGAGCAAAAAACGCAAAACACAAAGAGCGGCTTTCCATTTTTCTTGAGTGTTTAGAACGGAGCCCTTTCTTCACAATCCTTACTCATGATGCCCCGGCTTGAGCTGATAGATTTTTGAAGGGCGACCGATTCCTACAGGACGTTCGCCAATCTCGTCGAAATATTGGAGCATAGCTTTCTTAAAATTGGAATGATCGATCGTTTTATAATCGATTCCTAAGAACTTTGCAAATACTTTTCGAGCTTCTGTAATCGTGAAATCTTTACCTAAAACTTGCAAAACTTGCGGTTCGTGTTCCATTTTATTGACTACACGGTTGAATGCTTTCAAAATGATTTGACTATGATCAAAAGCTAAAGTATCTTTGCCAGAAGACTCTCCAGTGACTAAGTCAAGTGAGATAGCTACTTCTCCGCTCGATAAATTGATTTTGTTGCCGTGACGTTCCAATGTGAACCAGCGTACTTCCTTAGCATCATCTCCGGCGATCAGCGGTTCTTCTCCAATGAAAGCTAAGTAGCTGACTGTGACGACCCAGCCTCGCGGATCTCGATTAGGCGTGCTGAATGTATGCAGTTGTTCAATGTTTTCTTTAGAGATAACTACACCAGTTTCTTCCTTTGTTTCTCTTAGGACACTTTCTCCAGTTGACTCATCCTTTTGGACAAAACCACCAGGTAATGCCCATGAATTTCGATAAGGATGCCCTTTTCGTTGGATCAGCAATACTTTCAGCTGATCTTCTTCTTTGTTATAGCACATCAGTACGATATCGACAGTCAAAGAGGGCTTGTCATATTCTGGACGTTCCTGTTTTTGATACCAGTTAAGAAAATCTTCTTCACTTGCTTCATGTTCATAATATAATTTTTCTTCTTCTTTAGAAGCAAATCGGTTCATCAGACCACCTCCGTTGACATTAAAAGTACTTTTTACCTTATTGTAGCAGACTCTGAAAAAAAACCAAGGATTTACTTGAAAAATCCTTGGTTCTCCCTTAAATATGAAAAATAAATGGAAGTACTAGATTGAATAAAAAGAAAAGCAGATAAAACGGCAAAACTTTATACCGCTCTTCACGAACGGCAAAGAAGCCGCAAATAACGATATATGCGTCAATGACAAAACGTAAAAGCCATGCGACTGTCATGAAACTGTTCAAATGCCCATGAAGGTTAAAATAACCATACATACGAATATAAAAATAGCTGAATATCAAATGTGCTAATGAAAGAAAAGCAATACTAAGTGTAAAAAAAAGATATTTCTTCTGCATGATCGTTCCAGTCCCTTACTAAAATAGATAGTCTTTATTATACCACGAGTCAGAAGAGAAATAAAAAGCCGTCTCCAACTAAACGTGAAACAAGATGAAAAATAGCATTTATTCCCTCTGTCCTTCCTTTTGAAGGAGGGATTCATCATAGAGAAGAAGTCATTTATCCAGACTTTTTCATTTTGAAAAAAAGCTAACAGCATGCTTTTTTTATGGTATACTAGCAAGGAAACGAATTCGCATCATGCGATAAAGGAGGAAGAGCCCCGTGGCAGAAAAGGAAACTTTTTATATCACTACGCCAATCTATTATCCAAGCGGCAAACTTCATATCGGCAACTCATATACTACGATTGCATGTGACGCAATTGCTCGTTATAAACGGTTGATGGGCTTTGATGTGTTTTATCTCACTGGAGTGGATGAACATGGTCAAAAAATCGAAACAAAAGCAGAAGAATTAGGTGTAAAACCGCAAGAATACGTAGATAAAATGGCGGCTGATGTCAAAAAATTATGGAAAACGCTTGATATCAGTTATGACAAATTCATTCGTACGACAGATGATTACCATAAAGCAGCTGTTCAAAAAATATTTGATCGTTTATTAGAACAGGGAGACATTTACTTAGGTGAATATGAAGGCTGGTACTCTGTTTCTGACGAAGAATTCTTTACAGAAACACAACTTGCAGAAGTGTACAAAGATGATGAAGGTAATGTGATCGGCGGTAAAGCGCCAAGCGGACATGAAGTAGAATTGGTAAAAGAAGAATCTTACTTCTTCCGCATGAGCAAATACGCAGATCGTCTGTTGGAATACTATGAAGAACATCCCGAATTCATCCAACCAGAATCTCGTAAAAATGAAATGATCAACAATTTTATCAAACCAGGATTAGAAGATCTTGCAGTTTCAAGAACAACCTTTACTTGGGGGGTACCAGTCAAGAGTGATCCGAAACATGTGGTGTATGTATGGATCGATGCATTGTCCAATTACATCACTGCACTAGGCTACGGGTCCGAGGATGAAAGTCTATTCGAAAAATACTGGCCTGCAGATGTTCAGATGGTCGGTAAAGAAATCGTTCGCTTCCATACGATCTATTGGCCAATCATGCTGATGGCTCTTGATTTGCCTCTGCCTAAAAAAGTATTTGGTCATGGCTGGTTATTGATGAAAGATGGAAAAATGTCTAAATCAAAAGGAAATGTCGTTTATCCTGAAATGCTTGTGGAACGTTATGGTTTAGATGCACTCCGTTATTATTTGCTTCGTGCTGTGCCATTTGGGTCAGATGGCGTCTTTACGCCAGAAGATTTTGTTTCTCGTGTCAATTATGATCTGGCAAATGATCTAGGGAACTTATTGAATCGTACGATCGCTATGATCAATAAATATTGTGATGGACTCGTTCCTGATTATGCCTCACTTGTCACTCCATTTGACAGTGAACTGTCTACGACGGCTGCTAACGTTGTCGGACGTTACCATGATGCAATGGAAAAAATGGAATTCAATACAGCGTTAGCTGAAATCTGGGTGCTGATTTCTCGTGCAAACAAATACATTGACGAAACAGAACCATGGGTATTAGCAAAAGATGAAGAAAAGAAAGCTGAATTGAATAGTGTCATGATCCATTTAGCTGAATCCTTGCGTATCGCCGCAATTTTACTTCAACCGATCATGACAGAAACGCCAGAGAAGATCTTCAATCAACTAGGGTTGGACCCTGAAACGATGAATCTTGAAGGATTGCACTTTGGCGAATTCCCTTCAGGAACAAAAGTAGTTGCAAAAGGTACACCAATCTTCCCACGTTTGGATATGGAAGAAGAAGTTGCTTTTATCCAAGAAAAAATGTCTGAAGGTACTCAAACAAACGAAGATACAGTCAAATGGGATCCAGAAGAAACAGAACTTGTTTCAACGAAAGAAAAACAAATCAAATTTGATGTATTTGAAAAAGTTGAACTAAAAGTAGCAGAAGTCATCAACTGCCAAAAAGTAGAAGGGGCAGATAAGTTGTTGCAATTCCGACTAGATGCTGGAGACAGCCAAGATCGTCAAATTTTGTCAGGAATCGCTGAATTCTATCCTGATCCAAGCGAATTGATCGGGAAAAAAGTCGTTATTGTAGCAAATCTGAAACCACGAAAGATGCGTGGACAAATCAGTCAAGGAATGATCCTTTCCGCAGAAGCACCAGATGGCTCTTTACAAGTGATTGAAGCACCAAAATCCATGCCGAATGGCTCAGAGATCGCATAAAATCATAAGAAAACCTCGCAAGACAATGCTGCTTGCGAGGTTTTTTTGATTCCTGTCAATTGCCCCAGTAAGAATTATGGAAGCCAATCATATAATAAAGACACATATAACCATATAAAATGTATCCTAGAAAAAGAAGGACGAGCTTTACCCACCGATGGAATCTGCAGCTTCCTAAAAACAAAAGAAAAAGTGGCTGCGAATAGTTGAATAAAATATTTGTGATCCTTTCCTCTGTCTGCCAATTAAGAAAAAGGCTGATAGGAATCGTAAAGACAGAAAGAAGCAACATAATGATAAGTGGACGGGCGGTTTTTAATTGGTTCATCTGGGGTACTCCTTTTTATTTTATTGTCTCTTACATCCAAGGATTTTGAAAGCAATAATTTGTTGACATCTACTAATAGTATTTAAAATAAAGAAAACAATCATCGAGGTCAAAATCGATGATTGTTTTCTTTATTTTGTAAAAATCCTATTATTTGATTTTATGGTAACCTTTTATTTTTGTCTTCAAACGGCTTGGTAAGAGCGCAGTAAGCAGTGCAAATGGAATCGAAAAGACATACCAGAAAATCGTTCTTCCAATACCATAACGCTGATACAGTTTCGTCAACATCACGTGAAGCAAGATCAATCCTAAAAGCAAGGCACCAGCTGAAAACCAATGATTATTCCAATGCATGACTTCACGAAGTGCCATCACTCCGAAGGGATAAAAATAAAAATAGATCCCTACTAAGGTCATCCGCCAGTTCTTTGTAAATGTTCCAATGTTCAATAAAAAGAAAATCGCTGAAAGCAAAATACCGATAGGTGGGAATAGCCCCACTAGAAAGGAATACAACATCCCCCACAAAATCATCACGGGGCCTTTGATCAATGCAACGATTGCGATGAACACAGTCAGCAATATCAATTTTTGTGATAACGTCGCAATGGTCAATAATCCAAATAAAATCAACGTGAACCAATGCCAACGGGACTGCTGCTGTTCTTTACGAGAAAAATCGATTCGGTTGGATAAATAATCTGCTAATTTCGGATAAGAACGCTTAAAATCCATAAACTGTTCCTCCTTCGTGGAAAAGGTAGGTTTAGTATACGCAAAATAAAGAGGAAATACATCCGTCTTAAGAGGGAGTTTTTCATTGAAAGTGGAGAAAAAAGAATGGTAAATTAAAATATTCTCAGTTATACTGAAAATTATACCAAATTTCAAAGAAGAAAGAGGATGGGAATGAAAGGCAAACTAAAACGAGAAATCAATCTGTTTGGCGCATTAGCTACCGTTATGGGAACCGTGATCGGCGCAGGGGTCTTCTTTAAAACCGCTGCTGTTACTGCAAGCACGCAGTCTACAAGTTTGACATTACTAGCTTGGCTTTTGGGTGGTTTCTTAACGATCTGTGCTGGATTGACAGTGGCTGAATTAGCTACAGCGATCCCAGAAACTGGTGGAGCTGTCAAATATATTGAAGCAGCTTATGGAAAGCTGCCCAGCTTTTTATTAGGATGGGCGCAAAGCTTGATTTATTTCCCTGCTAATATTGCTGCATTATCGATTATCTTTGCGACACAATTGACGAACTTATTACAATTATCTACCGACTACCTTTTGTTGATTGCAGTGATTACCGCTGTTTCTGTGACAGGATTGAATTTATTAGGAACAAAAGTCGGTGCGTCTGTACAATCAGTGACGCTGATTGTTAAATTGATACCAATTGCCGTGATTGTCGTATGGGGATTATTGACACCAGGACAAGGAACTGTCCAGCTATTTCCAATCGAAGCTGGAAAAGAGGTTACTTTTGTCGAAGGCTTGAGCAGTGCGTTGCTAGCAACATTGTTTGCTTATGACGGCTGGTTAGGCGTCGGCGCAATGGCTGGAGAAATGAAACGGCCGGAAAAAGATTTGCCTAAAGCGATTATACTTGGGCTGAGTTTTGTCACTGTCGTTTATTTATTGATCAATTTTGTTTTTTTGAAAACTCTGCCGATTGATCATCTTGCCGGTAATTTGAACGCAGCTTCTGAAGCATCAGACGTCATTTTTGGAGAAATCGGCGGAAAACTGGTCACTATTGGGATTTTGATTTCGGTATACGGGGCATTGAATGGGTATACCTTAACTGGGATTCGTGTGCCTTATGCGATGGCTTTGGAAGACGAGCTACCTTTCAGCAAACAGCTGACAAAGCTTTCAAAGAAATTTACGGTACCTTATGTTCCTGCGTTTTTCCAGTTAGCAGTAGCTTGTATTATGATGAGCCTTGGTTCTTTCGACTTTTTAACCGACATGTTGATTTTTGTGATGTGGCTATTCAGTTTACTGATTTTTATCGGTGTCTTTATTTTAAGAAAAAAAGCGCCGGAATTGCCACGCCCATATAAAGTACCGCTTTATCCAATCGTTCCGATTATTGCGATTCTCGGTGCTATTTTCATTTTAGGTATGACGATGATGACGCAAACGAAATTAGCATTGATCGGTATAGGTGTTACCTTGATTGGTATCCCAGTCTATTATCAAAAAAAGAAAAAACGCTCAGAAGAGTAAAATATTTCAACAACAGATAGAAAAAGTACGAACTAAGTCCTCTGGATCTTCGTGCTTTTTCTGTTTCAACAAAACAAGTTCTTCTATTTTGATTTTTGCTACTTCTGCAAGCAGTGCTAATGTGCTAAAGTAAGAATGAAAAGGAGCGATAAACATGATATTTGATTCTCATACCCATTTAAATGCGGAACAGTTCAATGAAGATATTCCAGAAACGATTCAGCGAGCACAAGAAATGGGGGTAACGAAAATGGCGGTCGTGGGCTTCGATACGCCAACGATTGAAAAGTCTTTGCAATTAAGCCATGACTATCCAAATATATACAGTATTATCGGTTGGCATCCGACAGAGGCTGGCAGTTATACGAAAGAAATCGAAAATAAATTACAAGAACAATTGACTTTGCCAAAGGTTGTAGCATTAGGGGAAATTGGCTTGGATTATCATTGGATGGAAGACCCGAAAGAAGTCCAAGATAAAGTATTTCGCAGACAGATTGCTATCGCAAAAGAAATGAACCTTCCAATCAGTATTCATACTAGAGAAGCACTTGAAGACACGTATCAAATCCTAAAAGAAGAAGATGTTCGAGATATTGGTGGAATCATGCATAGTTTCAGCGGTGATTATGAATGGGCAAAACGATTTCTTGACTTAGGGATGCATATTTCATTTAGTGGTGTCGTCACTTTCAAAAAAGCATTAGACGTCCAAGAGGCTGCAACAAATGTACCAATCGAACGATTACTTGTGGAAACAGATGCCCCTTATTTGGCACCAGTTCCTTTTAGAGGAAAGCGAAATGAACCAGGCTATACTCGTTATACAGTAGAAAAGATTGCTGAACTTCGGAATCTGCCAACAGAAGAAGTGGCTGCCCAAACATGGTCAAATGCGCACCGATTATTTGGTCTAAGCGAACATGGATAAGATGAGGATCCAAGAGATTATAGTCGTTGAAGGAAAAGACGATACAAGAAGGCTACGGGAAGTAGTTGATGCAGATACGATAGAAACGATCGGTTCTGCTATCAATGAAGATATCCTGATGCAAATTGAACATGCCCAAGAAACACGAGGGGTGATCGTTTTTACCGATCCTGATTTTTCAGGAGAAAAAATAAGAAAAATCATTATGGAAGCTGTTCCTCAGGCAAAACATGCTTTTTTGCCGCGTACACAAGCTAAACCAAAGAAAAAGGGAAGTCTTGGTGTTGAACATGCAAGTGATGCTGCTATTTTAGAAGCATTGAAAAAAGTTGTGACGCCAGACATTTCCCAAACGGCTGTTTCTGAAATCACTAGACAAGACCTTTTAGACTATGGTTTAATAGCTGGAGCACAAGCAAAAGAAAAACGAGAAAAACTAGGTGATGAGTTGCGTATCGGTTATACGAACGGCAAACAATTGGAAAAACGTTTGAAGATGTTTCGTATCACGCCGAAAGAGCTCGCACAAGCAATGAAAATAGTGGAGGAACAACATGAGTGAATATCGTGAAATCGCGACACCCTCTAGAACAAAAGAGATTTTATTGAAACATGGTTTTTCATTTAAAAAAAGTTTAGGACAAAATTTTCTCACTGAACCAAATATTTTAAGAAAAATCGTAGAAACTGCGCAAATAGATGAACGAACGAACGTGATCGAAGTTGGGCCAGGAATCGGCGCATTGACAGAACAATTAGCGATGCATGCAAAGCAAGTCGTAGCATTTGAGATTGATGATCGTTTGATCCCTGTATTGGCTGATACGATGCAACCCTATGACAATGTGACCATCATACATCAAGATATTCTGAAGACGGATTTATCAACAGCCGTAAGAGAAACATTTCATGAAGAGCTTCCGTTAAAAGTCGTGGCGAATTTACCTTATTATATTACGACGCCCATCATGATGCATTTTCTTGAATCGGATTTGGTCGTGGATGAATTAGTCGTCATGATGCAAAAAGAAGTAGCTGATCGAATCTCTGCTGAACCAGGAACGAAAGCATACGGTTCATTATCGATTGCTGTTCAATATTATATGGAAGCCAGTTTAGCCTTCATCGTACCAAAAACAGTATTTGTCCCTCAGCCAAATGTAGATTCAGCGATTTTGAAACTGACAAGAAGAGATACACCGGCAGTAGAAGTGACGGACGAAAAAGCATTTTTCCGATTGACAAAAGCTGCATTTCAGCAAAGAAGAAAAACGCTTTGGAATAATTTGCAGCATTCGTATGGTAAAGATGATCAGACAAAAGCATGGTTAGCAAAAAGCTTGGAAACGGCTGGAATCGATCCAAAACGTCGTGGAGAGACGTTGTCATTACAAGAATTTGCTGCATTAAGCAATGCGATGTCAGAAAATAAGCAGTAAAAAAAGAGGTTGTGACAGTAGTGGTCAGCTTCAAGAAATAAGAAGAAATTTACGAAAATTGCTTCTCCTATTTTTGATTTGGTTGGTCTTATTTCCGCAAAGGCAAGCTTTTGATTCCCATTATGAACAAGGAGATGTGACACAAATTTTGTCACATCTCCTATTTTTGTCTCTTGATCAAAAAATTCTTATACTGGATACTCACACTCATTTTGTATGGATTTAGAAAAGAATATGTGTCTTGACAGTTATTGATAAGTGAGTTATACTAAGTCGACATTTATGTGTCAAGACATATTAGGAGAGGGAAAAAATGAGAAAAAATTCAGTTCGAAAACTAACGATTTCTGCTTTATTGATTGGGATGGGGGTCATTATCCCAATGGTTATGCCTAAAATCATGATCCCACCTGCTTCTTTTACATTAGCGTCTCATGTGCCATTATTTATTGCGATGTTTTTTACACCAGGAGTTGCAGTGGCTGTTGCACTAGGTACGACATTCGGTTTCTTTTTGACAACACCAGTTATCATTGCATTGCGCGCATTGTCACATCTTGTATTTGCATTGATCGGGGCATGGTACTTGCAGAAGCATCCGAGTATCGTTTTAAAGAATGGACAGTTTACTTTTACTAATTGGCGTTTCCAAGGGTTCAATTTTGTGATAGGTGTGATTCATTCTTTAGTAGAAATGCTAGTAGTCAGCATCTTTTACTTCATCGGTAATATGCCTGACACGTATTACTCTCAAGGATATTTTTATACAGTGTTCATCTTGATGGGAATTGGTGGACTCATCCACAGTTTGGTTGATTATAATATTGCTTATTTTATAGCAGGAACACTCAGCAAATACTTTGATATCCCGGTATTTACGGCAGCAAAAAAAGGAAATCGGAAAGAATCGATTCAAGGATACGCGAAGAAAACGACATACTAATGATCTATCAAAGAAAAACTCTCATCTGCTAACGGATAATAAATCCGCTAAGATGAGCGTTTTTTGTCCTAAAAAGAGCTACACCACTATTTTCTGGCGTAGCTCTGAAGGGGGCAGATTAGGGAAGTTTGATGACTTGTTCGGTTTCTTTATCAAAGAAGTGCCCTTTATTGATGTTGAAGGCAAGGTCAACCATTTCACCTGGTTTATGGAAATCTCTTGCATCTACTTTTGAGATGAACTCAGTAGAACCAGTTTTTGTGTAAAGCATCGTTTCAGCACCAAGTAATTCGGAAACGACAACTTCTGATTTCACTACGGCTTCAGGTGAAGCTTCAAGGGCTACTTGTTCACTGTGGATGTCTTCTGGACGAATGCCGAAGATGACTTCTTTTCCTTCATAACCTTTTTCGACTAATACTTTGTTTTTCCCTTCAGGAATACGAAGCTTAAGCCCATGTCCATCTGTGATGACACCGTTTTTCAATGTCACATTAAAGAAGTTCATGGCAGGAGATCCAATAAAGCCGGCAACGAACATATTGACTGGTGTATCATAAACTTCTTTCGGTGTACCGATTTGCTGGATAAATCCGTCTTTCATGATAACGATTCGGTCAGCCATAGTCATCGCTTCTGTCTGATCATGAGTAACATAGATCGTCGTTGTTTCAAGACGTTGGTGAAGTTTGGCAATCTCAGCACGCATGGCTACACGTAATTTAGCATCTAAGTTTGACAATGGTTCATCCATCAAGAAGACTTTGGCATCCCGAACGATTGCACGTCCTAATGCTACACGTTGTCTTTGTCCACCAGATAAAGCAGCTGGTTTTCGTTTCAAGTATTCTGTCAGTCCGAGGATCTCTGCTGCATTGTCCACACGCTTTTTAATGTCTGCTTTATCATATTTACGTAATTTCAAACCAAAAGCCATATTATCATAAACAGTCATGTGAGGATACAATGCATAGTTTTGGAAAACCATGGCAATATCACGGTCTTTAGGTGCCACGTCATTCATGACTTTTCCGCCAATATTTAGTTCTCCTTCAGAGATATCTTCCAGTCCCGCAATCATTCGCAAAGTAGTTGACTTTCCACAACCGGAAGGACCAACAAAAACGATAAATTCACGATCTTTGATTGATAGATTAAAATCAGTCACAGAATAATTTTCTGCATTATCATATTTTTTATATACGTTTTTCAGAGCCATTTCTACCATAATACGTTCCACACTTTCTTTTTTAGTTTTATTAACTGTTTAAAGTATAAATGAAAGCGTTAACTAAGTTCAATGTCATGTTGAACAAGAATTTTTTCTTTTTTTTGTCAATGTGCTAGTTTTAAGCTTCAATAAATATCCATAAGAAATAAAAACTGATACACTGGAGTAAATAAGTATGTTAACCATATCAAAAGGAGTGTCTCTTATGAAAATCGCTTTGATCGCTCATGACCGAAAAAAACCTATGATGGTGAAATTAGCAACAGCGTATAAAACAATATTGGAAAAACATGAACTTTTTGCTACCGGGACGACTGGACAACGGATCACGGAAGCGACCGGCTTGCCCATTCATCGGTTTAAATCCGGACCGTTAGGCGGAGATCAGCAAATTGGAGCAATGATCTCGGAGGACCAGTTAGATTTGGTGATTTTTCTTCGAGACCCCCTAGCTGCACAGCCGCATGAACCAGATGTAACAGCACTTATCCGTTTGTCTGATGTTTATGAGATTCCGTTGGCTACGAATATCGGAACAGCTGAGGTGCTGCTAAGAGGACTGGAAGCCGGCTTCCTAGATTTTCGAAGAATCGTCCATGAAATAGACAAACGTCCACTTTCATTTTGATGGATAAGTGTATAGAAAAATAACGTTTAATGTTCGCCTATATGTAGCTATAAAAGCTAAACGAACTGAGAATATGCGATATAATACGAACGTATTGTATAATATAACCAATAATATTAGTTTTTCGTGTTTGCAGTAAATGTGAAAATATGCTATAGTTTCTGTGGGAAAAGATCCCAAAAATAATACAGAGTAGAAAATAAAGCGTTAAGTGCTAAGAGGATGGGATGTTGCCTCTTGGACGAAGGACGTAATGTTCGCGGTTTTATTTTCGCATTCGCTGCATGATACGATGTAGCAGCTCTTAAAGGAGATGCTAAAAATGAAGAAACACCGGTTAGACGCACGTATGATTGCTATTATGGGCTTACTGATTGCATTGATGGTCACGTTGTCCCGTCTGGTAGCAATCGAGACCCCATTTATTAAAATCAGTGTCACATTTATTCCACAAGTGATCATGGGCATTCTTTTTGGTCCTTTTTGGTCAGGGATAGGTGCAGTTTTAGCTGATTTAGTAGGAATGGCTCTCTTCTCGAAATCTGCATTTTTTATTGGATTTACATTGAATGCATTTATTGAAGGAGCAATCTACGGATTCTTTTTCTATCGAAAAGAAATCACTTGGAAAAATGCCATTTTGGCTACGCTTAGTGTCACGCTGATCATAAACTTATTTTTGACACCATTATGGCTTGCGTTGATGTACCATGTGCCATTGTTCAGCTGGGTCGTTTGGGCGCCCCGCCTGTTAAAAACAGTGATATGGTTACCGATTCAATCAATTGCCATTTATTACGTAGGACGTAGTGTTCCTTACAAAAAAATTTTAAGAACTTTAGCGATCCACGCTAAATAAAAAACAAGCAGTCTTCCCATCCCAGAAGACTGCTTGTTTTTATTGTGCTGTGAATTGTGCTTGATAGAGCCGTCGGTAATAACCATCTTTTTGAAGCAACTCATCATGGGTGCCCATTTCGACAATGGCTCCCTGATCCATCACTAATATCTGGTCCGCATTTTTGATTGTGGACAGGCGATGGGCAATAACAAAACTGGTTTTTCCCTCCATCATTGCTAAGAAAGCTTGTTGGATTTTTTTCTCTGTCAATGTATCGACTGAGCTGGTAGCTTCATCTAAGATCAACATAGGCGGATTACTGATCATCGTTCGAGCAATCGTCAACAGTTGGCGTTGGCCATCTGATATCTTTAACCCTTGACCGCCAATCTTAGTATCTAATTTTTCCGGCAAACGTTCAACAAATTCATACATATAAGAGGCTTTTAGGGCATCATTGATTTCTACGTCACTTGCTTCCGGATTCCCAAAACGAAGATTTTCTCGCAATGTACTGTCAAATAGCCAAGTATCTTGTAACACCATTCCAAAACTTTTACGTAATGTATCACGTTGGATAGAGCGGATGTCATGGTCATCGATTGTAATCGTTCCTTTTGTTGTGTCATAAAAACGCATCAGCAAATTAACAAGTGTGGATTTTCCGGCCCCTGTTTTTCCTACTATAGCAATGGTTTGACCTGGATAAGCAGTAAAATTGAAATCTTCGATCAAACGCTGTTTGGGGTCATAAGAAAAAGAAACATGATCAAAAGAGACTTTTCCTTTGATATTTTTGGGTTCCAAGGCATAGGCATCTGGCAAATCAGGCTTTTCTTCTGGTTGATCGATTAAATCAAATGCTCGTTCTAGACCAGAAAAAGCGGTTTGCAGTTGTGTCGTGATTCCAGAAAGTTCGATAAATGGTTTAGAAAACTGACTTGAGTAGATCGTAAAGCTGGAAATCACACCAACAGTGATTGACGAACCACTCTTCAATGCCAATAGGCCGCCAACTAAACCAATCGATAAATAAGCAAGGTGATCTACAAAACGAGAAGACGGGTTTGTCAAGGAAGAAGAAAATTGTGCCCGTTGTCCTTTTTGATATAGATCAGCATTTAGCAGTTCAAATTGCTGTTGACTAGCTTTTTCTTGCTGAAAAGCTTTCACGATTTTCTGATTACCGATTCGTTCGGTCACAAAGCCCGAGATCTCCCCAATGATTCTTTGCTGTCTATCGAAATTTGTTTGCGAAGCACGAGCAACGATCCAACTCACAAGGAAAATAATCGGTGTGGAACAAAGAACGACCAATGTCAGAAGTGGACTTAGACGCATCATAAAAATAAACGAAAGAAGGATGATCGCAACTCCGGAAAACAATTGATTGAAGGCAGCAGAAATCGCAATAGAAATGTTGTCCATATCATTTGTAAATCGACTGACGATATTTCCATGAGAATTTTGATCATAATAACGAAGTGGCAATCGATTCAGTTGAGCAAAAGCATCTTTTCTTAATGTTGCAACGGACAAGTAAGCTAACCGATTGCTTAATACTTGGATGAGCCATTGACTGACTACGTTGATCAAAACGATCCCACCGAACAGAATCAGTAAATGGAATAGTCGATTGAAGCGAACTTGTCCTTCTCCGATCATTTGATCGATACTTTGGCCAATTTGTAACGTCATCACAACTGTTGCGATCCCGTTGATGATCCCTAGTAATACAGCTAGCCAAATGTCTTTCGCATAAGCAGTAAGATAAGGGATGAAGCGACGGAGTGTCTGCAAGGATAATTTTTTTACTTTCATAACTATTCTTCCTCCTGTGATGCGACGATTTCCTGATATTCCGCTGATTGAGCAAGTAATTCTTCATGCGTACCTTGAGCAGCGATCTTTCCTTGATCCATCACTAAGATATGGTGGGCTTCTTGAATGGAGCGGACACGTTGGGAGATAATGATCACTGTACTGCCAAGATAAGTCTGCAGCGCCTTACGCAAATCCAAGTCAGTCTGATAATCCAACGCACTCAAAGAGTCATCTAAAATCAGTAATTCTGGCTTGGCAATCAAAGCTCTTGCAATCGTTAGTCGCTGTTTTTGACCACCGGAGAAATTTTTTCCGTTTTCCATGACTTTTGTATCTAAACCATTTGGAAGCTGACGTACAAATTCTTCTGCCTGAGCGATTTTCAGGGCTTCCCAACACTCATCTTCTGTGGCATCTTGCTTACCCCATTGAAGGTTTTCACGAATAGTCCCAGTAAATAACACGGAAGTTTGGGGAACAAGGGCGATTTGCTGACGAAGATGATCCAGCTGCCAAGAACGAACGTCCATTCCATCCATTATGACTGTACCGGAACTGACATCATAGAAGCGCGGAATCAATTGAGTCAAAGTCGTTTTCCCGCTTCCCGTTGGACCAATGATTCCAAGGACCGTATTTCGCTTCAGCTGAAATGTAATCCCTTGAAGAGAAAGCCCAGAATCAGGAGTATAACGGAAGTCAACATGATCAAAAACGAGTATCGCTTCAGAAGAAAAATCGGGAGTAGTACTGATTTCGGCTTCAAGAATCGAATTCTCTGTGTCTAGAACCTCTTTTACTCGATTACCTGAAGCTTCGGCACGTGTGAAGATCACGACGAGGTTTGAAACAACGATCAGTGCCAAAAGCATTTGATTCATATAATTGATCAAAGCAAGAACTTGTCCTTGTTCCAAACTACCAATGTTTACTTTGATCCCGCCGACTGTTAGCAAACAAATGATTCCGACATTCATAATCAAGGTCGTAGCAGGTGATAAAAGGGCAGAGATATTGGAAACACGTAAATAATTGTTCGCTAGATCATTTGTGCTTTTATCAAACTTTTCTGTTTCTTTTTTTGTCTGTGCAAATGCACGTATGACACGAACGCCGCTAAGATTCTGGCTGACGTGTTCATTGAGCTGGTCTAGTTTTTCTTGCACTTTTTGATAGAGAGGAACAGTTTTTCTGATGATAAAAAATAAGATGATGGAGAAAATAGGCAATAATGCTAAGAAAAACAGACCTACTTCCCAGTCGATCACAAAAGCCATGACTACTGAACCGATGCTTAAAAATGGTGCTCTAATCAATAAACGAATGACCATTGCTAAAGCTAGTTGAAGCTGATTGATGTCGTTTGTCATTCGAGTGATCAAGGTATCTGTTCCAAAATGATTCAACTCGTTGTGAGAGAAAGTATTGATTTTTTTGATCAGCTGATTTCGCAACTCTGTACCAAATCCTTGTGAAGCTATTGAAGCGTAGTATTGGCAAATGATAGCACAAATCAGACCAATCACAGACATAGCGACCATCCATAAGCCCATTTCAATGATTTTTCCTCGGTCATTCATTTTTAGTCCATTATCGATCAAGGAAGCCATCATTAAAGGTAGGACAAGTTCGAAGACAGCCTCAAGAAACTTGAAGAACGGACCCAAAATGATTTGCTTACGATAATCTTTTGCATAACGTAATAACTGAATCATATGATTCCTCCTATTATTTATTTGTCTACAGTTGAAAAAACAAGTACTACCACATTGTAGCTTAGGAAATTTAGAATGAAAAGAGAACAAGCCTTTTCATAAATGAAAGTTTTATTATGAAGAGATTTTAGAGATTGAATAGAATATTTTTTAGAAAAAAAGAAAGAGAACGGGAAATTCATCCCGGTCTCTTCATTCCTCCAAACGTCTATTTTGTCCGATTTTTTATAAATGAATCGTGTGCAAAAGGTGGATCAGGTACAGAATCATCAATGGAGCGCTATTTATTTTTTGAAAATAAAAAAGTAGTGATTCCATGATTTAAGTAAAAAACAGCGAGTATAAAGCAAATGATCTTAGTAATGAATAAAATCTCATAAAATGGAGAGGGCGAAGCTTCATTTTCCATAAAAACCATCGTTATTTTTGGCAAAAAAATTAAAAGTAACGATGTTATTAAATCTAATAACAGCTTTGTTTTCATAGTTTATTCTCCTTTTTTAAAAGTTGTTGAAATCGTTTTCTTTCTATGCTATAAAGTTATTGTAACAAATTGTTTGTGGGAAAGCTAATTAATGTTGAAAGAAGGGATATGAGAATGAAAAAATCGTTGATTGGTTTATTATGTGTGGCAGCTTTAGGGGGGTAAGTAATATCGGACAGCCTGTGTTTGCTGTAGAAGTGGATGCATCAGTGATCGACATATCAAATGAAAAGAAAGAGATAAACATAAGTCCCGTACTCACTTTTGATGAAATGGTGCGAGAAGTAGCAAAAGAAAACGGCATCCCTATTATCCAAGCACAACAAGAGCTTGGATTCACAGATGAAAGTGCAAGACAAGCACGTACAGCAAGAGCAACATACAGAACATTATCGCAATCTTTCACAGTCAATGCTAGTTATAGACCCACGATGCGCTTTTATTGCGAGACCAGTGAAAGTGGAAATTTTAGGGCTATCAAAAGAATCGTACGAGTTGAAATGATCCGCGGATATAATGGTTTGTCGAAACAATTTGGTGGAACTGTTTATGTTCATTTAGAAGATGCTAACCGTATTTTTTACATTGTAAATGGCGACTTCTTCAATAATGGTTCGACAACTTGGAATGCAGGGGTGAACATCGGAGTAGGAAGAAACGCTTCTATTAAGTTTGGTGTAACGAATACAACCTCTCATTATCAATATCGCTATGTAGAAAGTCGTTTGCGATTTTGATATCAAAACAGCACACGAAAAAGAAAACAAGGCAGGAACAGTGATGTTTCTACCTTGTTTTCTTAATCAATGGGAAAAAACTAAGAGTGGTGTACGTAATCAATAAAAAGGATGGTGACAACAGTACCTCTTTACTCTCTGAAAGCATCATAACTCGTTTTTCCTCGTTACGCCAATAAATTGTTGTTATACCAGATATAAGGATTTGTAATAACAAAAAGCAGACAGAAAAATTGAGAGCTGTGCCTCCTATTTTGTGTGGAAGGATTTATAGAACGCAAAAATCAAGATAAAGATAAATAAAAATCCTGTTTCGGCTATATATTGCGTATCTACATCAATAAAACGGGTTTGTTCTGTCATAGCCATATAAAGCAAAGGTAAAAACACAACCACAGCGAGATAAGATCCGATGATTTCGCGAAAAGTTTTCCAAGAAGTATACTTCCTCTTTTTAGATTTATCCGATTTCATTGAATAGTCATAGCCTCCTTGTTCTTTCTTTATTGTTTGGAAATCCCAGTATAAAAACCGGAAGGAACTGTTCTTTTTTAGAATAAAAATTATAAGGGATAAGTGAGCTGCTGTCTATAACAAGACATATTTTTCAACCCTTTATTAAAGATTTTATTGACAAAATGAATCCGTTTTCTATGATGGAATAGGGGTGGATAAGTTGTTAAAACACGAAATTTTATGCTACTTAGAGAACCAGACAGCCTTTTTCGATCTCAACCATATGAACGAGGTCTTTACAGCAAAAAGATTGGCTGAACATTTTGGGGTAAAAAGAAACACAGTCAGTCATTATTTGAACCAGTTGAATGAGGAGAAACTACTAGTCAAAATCAATTCTCGTCCAGTGGTTTATTTCCACAAAGAAGCTTTTGAAAAACAATTTTTTAAGTTACGTACGAATTTTTATTTTTCTATCAATGATCTTAAAGAAGAACAGCCTTTTTTCGCACAACCAAAAGATTTATTCTCTTTTATGATCGGACACGACGCCAGTTTGAAAGAAAGTATCGAACAAATCAAAACAGCTCTTTACTATCCAGATGGCGGACTGCCACTTTTGATCACAGGTGAAAGCGGCACAGGTAAAAGTTATTTAGTCCATTTAGTCTATCAGTATTGTCTGCTTCATGATTTACTAGAGGACTCTGCACCATTCATCACTTTCAATTGTGCACAATATGCAGATAATCCTGAACTGTTGACTAGCAATTTGTTTGGTCACGTCAAAGGAGCTTACACTGGAGCAGAAGAAAATAAAAAAGGGGCTTTCGAAGCAGCAGATGGTGGAATCTTGTTTTTAGACGAGGTACATCGCTTAACACCAGAAGGGCAGGAAAAACTATTCACCTATCTTGATCAAGGTGTGATTTATCGTATGGGAGAACCTAATTTGTCACGGCGGATCAAAACACGTCTTTTTTTTGCCACAACAGAAGAGGCCACTAGTCATTTCTTAACCACTTTCATTCGAAGAATACCTATCCGAATCGAACTGCCTGCACTCAATCAGCGTAGTCGAAATGAACGGCTAGAACTGGTTTACTCTTTTTTTATCGAGGAACAAAGAAAAATGGGGAGCCCTTTGTCAGTCAGTGGCCCAGTTTTGTCACTTCTAGCAGGTCAAAAATTATCTGGAAACATAGGAGAGCTGAAAAATATTGTCAAAGTTTCAGCAGCAAAAGCGTATGCTGAACAACGTGAACAGTCGGAGATCCATGTCACCATCCATCATTTGCAAAAAGAACTACTCGCTGAGCCCATTACCAAAAATACAGCACAGCAAGGAATCTATATCACGCAAGACCAGACCTTAGAACAATTGATGGAAAAGCAACAACCAGAACAGCAACGAATCGTTAAAAGTTTTGAGCAAATCCTGCTTGATTTCAAAAAAAATAAGTGTCTTCTATATTCTTGCGAAGGAAAACTAAAACAAGAAGTGATCCAATTATTTGATTTTTTGCTATTTGAGACCAGTAGACAAGAAAAACACGAGCTGTTGGTTTATTGGACTCAATCTATCCGTGAGACCTTTCGACAAATGGAGTCTGCCTATCAAATCAAGTTCGATGGAAACAGTGTCTATGCCTTGAGTTACTATCTTTATCAGCGAAGCACTGTCAAATGGTTACCGGAAGAACATGCGATTATCCAACTAATCAAAGAATTAGAAAAACAGGTTTCTCAATCTTATCCATCTAGTTATCATTATGTCCAGCGAATCTTGGAACTGAGTAAGATTAAATTAGATATTGAAGTCACTAGTATGGATCGGATTTTACTGACGATCTATCTAAAAAAAGCAAAATGGTCAAAAGAAAAACAACTGCCAAAAGCAATGATTGCTGCGCACGGTTATGCAACTGCCAGCAGTATGGCAAATGTGGTCAATCGTTTATTACAAGAAGATCTATTTGAATCATTTGATATGCCGCTAGATGTCACACCACAGCAGATTGCTGCAGAAATCGTGGATTATTGCGAAAACAGCGATGTTTCAAATGGGTTGATCATATTAGTAGATATGGGATCTCTGAAAGAAATCCATCAGTTTTTTAAAAAACAATTATCTGTACCACTTTTGATTTTGAATAATGTGACGACACCTTTAGCCATCACAGTAGGGGAATGCTTGAAAAAAAATGCAGCTTTAGAAGAAATAGCAGAAGAGGCCGTTCGTCAAATCCAACCAGAATGGCGGCTCCTCTATCCACAAGAAAATAAACCCAAAGCACTCATTACTACCTGCTTCACTGGAATCGGCACGGCGGCTCACCTAAGTGAACTGCTAGAGAAAAGTTTGCCTACGACTTGTCAGTTGAAAATCATCCCATATGAATATCAGCGATTAAAAGATAAGAAAAACAGTGAACCATTGTTTTCCATATACGAAATCGTAGGAATCATAGGTACCGCAGATCCTGCTATCACCGATATCGACTATCTTTCATTAGAAGACCTCATCTCAGGAGAGAAGATGTCTGTACTAGCAGAATGGTTGGATTCTGCTATGAATGTTTCAGATAAGGAAACATTCAACCAGAACATCATTCGCAATTTTTCATTGGAGAAAGTACTGGACTCTGTGACTATTCTAGATACAGAAAAGGTGATGGAGGAAATCGATCATTTTATGCGAGAATTAGAGGTGCAGTTGAATCGAAGAATCAGTAATCCCAAAAAACTAGCGTTATATGTCCATGTGAGCTGTCTAATCGAACGTTTGATCCGACAAATGCCAATTGAAACCTATCAAGGATTAGAGAAATGGGAACAGTGTCAAAAAGAAGAGGTATCTGCTATTAAATCTGCGTTTAGTGTCATTGAAGAGCATTATAGTGTCATGATCCCTCATTCTGAGATTGCCTATATCTGTGATATTTTGAGTGAAAGTACAGAGTTACTCTCGATAGAAGAAGAATTTTGAACATAAGCAAGTTGCGGCCACTAACTTTGGCACGCAACTTGCTTTTTAGTATGTGTAAGTAAAAAGAGGAGATGAAAAAGTGGACAGAGAAATTATCTTAGCTTCCCATGGGAAATTTGCTTCAGGGATACTAGATTCATTAGAGCTAATCTATGGGAAAAATCATTCTATTACTGCATTGGACTGCTATACTGATGAGAATTTTGATTTAACGGAATCAGTAAGTCAGCTGTTTATGAGGTACAAAGATAAAGAAATCATTGTTCTGACGGATCTTTTTGGCGGAAGTGTCAACAATGAATTCTTACAATATATCAATCAGGATCATGTCTATCTTGTTGCCGGATTGAATTTGCCACTCTTGATTGAGCTAGTATCTCGGTTGGACGCTGAAGTAGAGACAACTGTTTTGATCCAACAGGTGCTAACTGATTCAAAAAAAATGATCCAGTTTTGTAACGAACGGATCAATCAAAAAATAGAAGAAGACGAATTTTAGGAGGAAGAAGAATGATTGTATTGACAAGAGTTGACCATCGGTTATTACACGGACAAGTCGCTTTTTCTTGGACACAAACAATAGGCGCAGATTGTATTTTGATTGCCAATGATGATGTGCCTACTAATGAGATACGAAAAACAACAATCAAATTAGCCAAGCCGCAAGGAGTCAAACTAGTAATCAAATCCATTGATGACTCGATTGCCGCATTGAAAAGCGGTGTGACAGATAAATATAAGCTATTCATCGTAGTGGAATCAATCGAGGACGCATATAAGCTGGCAGAAGCGTATCCAGAAATCAAAACCATCAACTTAGGAGGGATCAAGGCGAAACCTGGTACTCGCAGTATTGGAAAAGCGGTGAATATTTTACCAGAAGAGGAGGAACGATTGAAAAGATTGATTGACAAACAAATAGAAGTGGAGATCCGTCAAGTACCGGCAGATAAAAAAGTGGACGTAAGGGAAGTTTTGTAAGAAAGGAAGAAACTCAATGATTGTACAAGCAGTCTTATTAGGTATCGTTGCATTTATCGCACAATCAGAATATGCATTAGGGACATCACTGCTTTCTCGTCCAATTGTGACGGGACTGTTTACAGGAATCGTGTTGGGTGATGTAAAAACTGGGATCGTCATGGGTGCCACTTTGGAGTTAGCATTTATCGGATCATTCTCAGTAGGTGCTTCGATCCCCCCTGATGTGGTGACCGGAGGAATTCTAGGCACGGCTTTTGCCATCACAGCTGGAGCTGGTACGGAAACGGCACTTTTACTAGGTTTACCAATTGCTACGTTGACATTGATATTGAAAAATATTTACTTAGGTCTTTTGATTCCAATTATGAACCATAAAGCGGACAGTTATGCAGAAGAAGGAAACTATAAAGGAGTCGAGCATATGCACTTGCTTGCCGGTTTCGGTCTTTCTTTGATGCTTGGTGTTGTGGTAATGGTTTCGTATATGGTGGGAAGCAATACAATCGGAAATCTACTCAATAAGATTCCTGACTTCGTTCAGAATGGCTTGTCAGTAGCTACAGGGTTGATTCCAGCTCTTGGTTTCGCGATGCTCGCTCGCTTGCTGATTAACAAACAAGTTGCACCATACTTTTTCTTAGGTTTCGCTATAGCTTCTTACTTAAAGATTCCTGTGACCGGAGTAGCTATTTTTGGTGCAATTTTAGCCGTTGTGGTAGTCAATATCATGAATGTCCGTCAATTGCCACTTCAAACCACTGCAGGGGAGGTCGAAGAAGATGAAGAATTCTGAGAGTAAAAACAGCAAAATAACGAAAAAAGAACTGAATCACGTATTCTGGCGTTCTTTTCAAATGGAGTTTTCTTGGAACTATGAACGACAGATGAATATGGCTTATGTTTACGCAATGATTCCGATTTTGAAAAAGTTATATCAGTCGAAAGAAGAAATGGCAGCAGCTTTGAAACGGCATCTAGAGTTTTTCAACACGACCCCACATATCGTTACATTGATTTTAGGGATCACGGCTGCAATGGAGGAAGAAAATAAGGATGATCCTGAATTTGATGTGACCGCGATCGACAGTATCAAAACATCTTTGATGGGACCACTTGCAGGGTTAGGGGATTCTTTCTTTTGGGGAACTTTGCGATTGATTGCCACAGGTGTGGGCACCTCTTTAGCTATGCAAGGAAATATTTTAGGACCTATCTTGTTCATTTTGATTTTCAATATTCCGCACATTCTGTTCCGCTATCTAGCAACAGGTTGGGGTTATCGCTTAGGAACGGGTTTTTTGAAAAAGATTCAGGCAAACGGGATGATGGAAAGTTTGACATTAGGCGCATCTATCATTGGGTTGATGGTCGTGGGAGCAATGACTGCCACGATGATTACTATCAATATCCCTTTAAAAATCGGTTCAGGAGAAAATGCTGTGACTGTTCAAAGTATTTTTGATGATATTGTCCCAAATATCTTATGTCTGGGTGCATTTGGTGTAGTGTTTTATCTATTGAAAAAAGAAGTAAAACCATTGACGATCTTGATCGGATTAGCTTTCTTTGGGATTTTTGGTTCGTGGATAGGGATTTTTTAGAAAAGGAGCAGAGAAAATGGTTACGATGCAAGATTATATTTATGAAGAAAAGGAAGTACTAAGTACGATCTTGAAAAAAAATGATTTTTCGACAAGAAAACAAATGAAAAAAACAACGAATCTGCTGATGCTAGCAACGGGTTCTTCTTACAACGCTTGTTTAGCAGCGAAGCCGGCATTGGAATCTTATGGCGAGCTAACTGTCGATATTCAAGAACCTTTTCATTTTGCTCATTATGGAAAACTTTCTCCATCAATCGATACTGTGATTGCTGTGTCACAAAGTGGGAAAAGTGCTTCTACTGTTGAAGCAGTAAAAATGATCCAAAAACAAGAAATACCGATTATTGCTGTCACAAATGACGTACAAAGTCCACTTGCTTTAGAAGCTACACAGATTATTGATTTAGGTGCTGGGATAGAAACAGTTGGCTTCGTTACAAAAGGCTATTCTGCTACTGTCTTACAGTTACTACTCTTAGGGCTAGGAATTGGGATAAGTAAAAATAATATCAGCAAAGAAATAGAACAAAACTACATGCAACAGTTACAAAAAATAATCGATCATTTACCAGTGATTATTCAAAAAACGGAAGAATTTTTTGATGAGTATCAAAGTTTGTTTCGTTTAACACAACGCTTCATCACTATTGGCTATGGTCCAAACTGGGGAACAGCGAAAGAAGCAGAAACGAAATTGACGGAAACAATCCGTGTCCCGTCACAAGGATTTGAGTTAGAAGCTTACATGCATGGCCCATATCTAGAGGCTGGTGCTTCCCATTTGCTGTTCTTTATTGAAGGGGACAATGAAAATAAGGAACGTTCACAAAAGTTGCGGAGATATATGAGTCAGTATGTTGGAGAGGCTCTCACAATTACCACAAAAAAAGCAAGAGACGAGAAAACACTTGGATTAGCAATAGAATGTGATGAATATCTGTCTATATTAGCACTTGTCGTTCCATTTCAACTATTCGCTTATAAAATCGCAGCAGCTAAAGGAATCGACTTGAACAAAAAGATCTTTGAAGACTTTGATACAGTCTTGAAAAGTAAATTATAAGAGGTGGAAATCATGTTGAAATTCAATGAAGAAGAACAAATCAAAGCAATAAAAGGTGCACTAGCTTTACGTCCGCAAGTAGAAAAAATCATCGATAAACTTTATACGGAACAATTCGATGCTGTCTATTATTTAGGAATTGGTGGAACATATGCTTCTTCGATGCAAGCTGTCACTTATATGAATGGGAAAAGCAACTTGCCTGTCTTTGTACAGCATGCTGCAGAATATTACACTACTGGGAACAAAAGATTAACAAAAGATTCTATTGTCGTCGTGTCCTCTGTTACTGGGACAACCCAAGAAGTAGTGAAAGCAGTAGAAGAAATCAAGAAAGTAGGAGCGACACTGATTGGATTTATCGATAAAGCGGAGAGTAAGTTGTCTCAACTATGCGATTTTGTGGTTACTTATCCAGCTCCCGGAACAGAACAAATCAAATTTTTTATGGTAGCAGATCGATTGATGTATTTGCATGGGGAATTCGAAGATTACTCAGAGTACTATGAACAGCTCGAACATTATTTGCCAACAGGGTTAGTTGAAGCCGAGAAAAAAGCAGATGCATTTGGCTTATCATTTGCAGAAAAGCATCGACGTGATAGCATGCATTATTTTATCGGAGCAGGGAATCAATGGGGAGCTGTTTATTCATATGCCATGTGTTATTGGGAAGAACAAAGCTGGCTCCCATCGAAATCTATCCATGCTGCCGAGTTTCTTCACGGGACGTTAGAGATCGTTGAAGAAACGACCCCAGTCACTTTATTTTTAGGCGAAGATGAACAGAGAGTGTTATCTGAACGTGTAGCTAAACTTTTGCCAAAAATTTGTAGTAATTATACATTGATAGATACAAAAGACTATCCAGTAGAAGGTATCAGCGAAAAATATCGCGGACGTGTGTTGTCTTTCTTATTGATGCATGCAGTGACACAGCGTATCGATGCACATGTCGAACAGCTGAACTGTCATCCATTAGAGATACGCCGCTACTATCGTCAGTTTGATTATTAGGATCGATTGGATGAAAAGAATATAAAAAATAAAGAGAGCAGCGACAACTGCTCCCTTTATTTTTTAGTTGTTTTCCAAGTCAGTTAATGCATTACGATTTTGAACATTGACATCGATTACATTATAAAATGCGTTATCTGTGTCAGCTACATCCCAAACTGCTAAAATGACATGATACCCCAGACGATTGCTAGGAATATTGATTGTATGAGTCGGATTAGTAATAGACGAATTGCCACCATTATTTACTTCACCAATGAATTCCAGGTCATTTCTATTCAATGGGGCATTTGGATTCCAACCATTTTTAGTCATGTAATAGTGCCATTTCGTCGTTGCGTGGTCAGCTGTGAAATGCCAAGTGAATCGGTTTGCCCCAGTAGTTAAGTTGTTTTTTGTCCATAACGTAGCTGTTTGTTTATCCAAAACAAAGTCACCTACTGCACCATTAGCAGAAGCAATTCGACCATTTGCAGGTCCAGCCGAAGGGAATCCTTTTGGTGCCTCTAAAGATTGTGGTTCGTTGATGATACGACCATACTTTTCAAAAGCACTTTGCCAATTATTCCTACTATCTAGAGCACCTTGATAGCCACGGCTGATAGGTTGTGAAACATAGCCATGAGCCGAGACATCTACAGAAGACAAAGCGGCGATTCCTGTTGTAGCAAGTAACATTCCTAATCCCAATAAAGTACTTTTTTTCATTTGATGATTCCTCCAGTTAGATAAAATATTTTAAGAAAGGGTTTCCTTTTCATAAGATAGTATAAAATGCATTATTTGAATATTATTTTTTTGTATGGTATTGCAACAAAAATAAAAAACTAGAAGAATGACTATTGATAAATAGCCTTATCATTTTTATGTATAGTTTTTTTCAAAAGAGAATCTCTCAATTCAATGATCTCTTCTTTCACTTCCTCTAGTCCTAGCCATTCAAAGAAATGGATTGCTTCGTCAATTTCTTCTAGTGCTCGTTCATTGCCATCTGCTAATAGAGCTAAAGCAGTGAATGCTTTGTAACGGGCTAAGTCTAACGTATGTTTATAACGGTCACTTACTTTTTTCCATTCTCCTAAAAATAGTTTTCTAAGAAAAACAGAAGAACGATGAAAAGATAGATGTATCCCGTTCAAAAGAAAATTTGATAATAATTCGGAATAATGAGCAGTATCGACATATGCTTTCATTTTTGTGACACTACGCTGAAAAGAATGATAAATATACTCGTCATCGAATATGAATAAACAATTGGAAAAAATAGAAAGTTCATAGTGTCCCCATGTATCAATACCTTCCAAGTACTTTTTGATAATAGAAACTTCTGTCAAAGTTTCAGAACGAGTGAGCTTTCGGTTTCCCAGATATTGATCAATTAGTATACGTTGCGTATATAGCAGGCGATAATAAATATTCCCAGTTTTTTTATATTCTTTTAGCAGTTCATTCTCTTGCTCTTTTGTTAAATATTTTGTTGTGATCAGGTAATTAGAAAGTTTTTGTTTACTTGTGAGAGTATTGTTGTTCAGCAAAAATTGATATTCTTCAAGTGTAACATTCATCCGTTCAAGGTAATCCACTAACAATTCAAAACTGATTTTTGTTCCTCTAGATTCAAAAGCAGCTAATGTCCCTCGCTGAGAAAGCCCCTCTGTTAATTGAGCTTGTGTCAGTCCACGTTCTTTTCTTAGTTTTCGAATTAAAGAAGCATGTTTTATCATGTAAGTTACCTCCATACGTTTTTATGAATATAAGATAACACAAGGCTGTTATCTAAGGACGAAAATGTCAATTATGTACTATTTTTGATAAAAAGTGCTCATGCTTTAAAAGCAATTTTTATTTATGTTGTAATAACATACAAAAAATGAAAAACAGATGTTGTTAAAATAAAATATATTTACCAAATATTAGGAGGTATGATGAATGAAAAAAATTTTTTGGCTGTCATTGGCAGCAATCGGCTGTTTCGCTGGAGGTGGACAAACTATACATGCTGCACAAGATTCCGCGGCATTGATGCCGGATATCTCAGAAAAGCAAATTGCTGTTGGATATTATCATAACTGGGTACCAGAGCAAGGTGCGGGATATAGAGGTGGGAAACCAGCAGAGACAGACTTAGGAAAGATCAATCCGTTTTACAATGTCATCGCAGTATCTTTTATGAAAGGCGAAGGAATCCCTACATTTAAGCCATTTAATATGAGTGATGAAGAATTCAGAAGCAAAGTGGCTGCCCTGAATGAAGAAGGACGATCAGTTATCATTTCTTTAGGCGGAGCTGATTCCCATATCGAATTGCACAGAGGACAAGAACAAGCATTTGCAGATGAAGTGATTCGGTTGGTAGAAACTTATGGTTTTGATGGTTTAGACATTGATTTAGAACAAAGCGCCATTACGGCAGGAGATAACCAGCAAGTGATTCCAGAAGCGTTGAAAATCGTACGAGATCATTATAAAAAGCAAGGAAAACACTTTATTATTTCTATGGCACCTGAATTCCCTTATTTGAGAACAGCGGGAGGCTATGTACCTTATATCACTGCATTAGAAAATGAGTATGATTTTATTGCACCACAACTATATAATCAGGCGGGCGACGGATTAAGCGTGGGAGACGAATGGATTGCTCAGAACAATGACAGTCGAAAATATGATTTCTTATATGGTATGTCAAAAGCCTTGCATAACGGAGAGAGTGGATACATTCGGATACCAGCAGATCGTCTGGCTTTGGGGATTCCAGCAAATAACGATGCGGCAGCCAACGGTTATGTGCAAGATCCATCCGTTGTCTATCAAGTATTCGAACAAATGGAAAAAGAACGTACACCTTTGAAAGGTTTGATGACTTGGAGCGTGAACTGGGACGAAGGGGTAAACTCAGCTGGTATTTCTTATAATGAATCATTTGCGAAAGCTTATCAAAATCTGTTTACGGAACAAGAACCAGATACAGAGAAACCTTCTAAACCGACCAATTTTCGAGGAACAGCAACAAGTACGACAGTCACATTGTCTTGGACTGCGTCAACGGATAACGTTCGTGTGTCACATTATAATATTTATGAAAACAATCGATTAGTAGGAACAAGCAACACTACGAATTATATACATACAGGTTTACAACCAGAAACGACTTATTCTTATACGATTGAAGCGGTCGATTCATCAGGAAATATTTCTGCACGTTCCGATAGATTGAATATCCGTACGCAAGAAGCAGCAGCTTTACCAGCACCTTCTATTCCAAACGGGTTGAGCATCAACCATGTGACACAATCAACAGTTCGTTTGGTATGGCAAGAAAATAGCTTATTGGAAGAAGTACTTTATTATGAAATATACAGAGATGGCAAGAAGATCGCTACCTCACAAACCGCTGTATTTGAAGATCAAAATTTAACAGCTTCTACTGTGTATCGCTATCAAGTTCGTGCAGTCAATCGGACAGGTGTTTCTTTACTAAGCCAGTCTGTCACAGCAAGAACCCTAGACGAGAACGGCCAAGGAAATTCTTGGACAGTCGGTACTTTTTATCAAGCAGGAGATATAGTCACATATAATGGTATTCAATATCGTTGCTTGCAAGCGCATATTGCAGCCGCACATTGGGCACCAGATACGACCTTCTCTTTATGGCAAAAAATAAGTTGATGATGAGGTCGTGATAGAAGCTACTTCTGTAACACCGTTTATCAAGCGGTTGTGAAATCAATACTTTGACCTAAGTATTACAGAAACAAAACGGCAAAATAGTTTTTCATATTTTGCCGTTTTTTAATCTAATATTGAGGGTGAGCTGATTGAACACTGTGTATCAAGAGATGATAAGCCTGATGTATAACTGCGTGTCACATCATTTACTCGGAATAAGGAGGATACGACTTTTATCAAAATTTCTACCATGTATTGATTTAAGCAAAGAGCGTGGGACAAAAGTAAAGAACACTTTTGTCTCACGCTCTAAACACGTATAAACGGCGGAAGCAGAAGCAACTCCTTCGGAAATAAGCTGAAATTCACAAAAATTTGAAAAGCAATTTTCGTGAATTCCTTCTTATTTCTTGGAGTAAAACGCTTCTGTCCCAGCCTCTTCTTGTATGTAGCTTCAATTAAGGGTTGTTAGGAGAAACTTCCCAGCCTCCCAATGGTAATGGTAATGGAAACATAGTCAAACCTCCTTTCTCTTAGTGACAAATAAAGTATAACAAGTGTAAAAAGAAAAAAATTAAAATGTACGCTATTGCAACATTTAATAGATTATTTCAAGTGAAAGTCGATAAAAGAATTAAACAAACACTTAAAAACAATGGAAATTAGTCCAAACTTTAAGAAATGTATACTATAATGGAAATTATCAATTATTTATTTGGAGGAATATCCATGAAACAAAAAATCGCAGTTCTTGGTCCTGGATCATGGGGCACTGCTTTAGCACAAACATTGTCAGAAAACGGGCATGATGTCCGTATTTGGGGAAATGTACCTGAACAGATTGACGAAATCAATACGTATCATACAAATCAACATTTTTTACCTGATTTGACGATTCCAGAATCGATTATCGGATATAAAGAATTGGCAGAAGCAGTGGATGACGCAGATGCTATTTTGTTTGTCGTTCCGACAAAAGCGATCCGTTCAGTCGCCCAGGAACTTATTGGTAAAATGAATACTAAGCCCGTCATTATCCATGCAAGTAAAGGCCTAGAACAAGATACGCATAAACGGATCTCAGAAGTTTTGGCTGAAGAGATTCCAGAAGAAAAACGACA
Source organism: Enterococcus sp. 2STP (assembly GCF_032465635.1). Taxonomy (NCBI): domain Bacteria; kingdom Bacillati; phylum Bacillota; class Bacilli; order Lactobacillales; family Enterococcaceae; genus Enterococcus; species Enterococcus sp. 2STP. The sequence continues at coordinate 32,332 of NZ_JAWDJH010000013.1, read as the reverse complement.
GGCAATCGTCGTATTATCTGGCCCTAGTCATGCGGAAGAAGTAGCAGTTCATGATATTACAACGATTACAGCTGCAAGTATCGATCAAAAAGCAGCTGCTTATGTACAAGAATTATTCATGAATGATTATTTCAGGATTTATACAAATAATGATGTGATTGGTGTAGAAACTGGGGCAGCATTAAAAAATATCATTGCTATTGGTGCCGGTGCTATCCATGGGCTAGGGTTCGGAGACGATGCAAAAGCGGCCATCATGACTCGCGGATTAGCAGAAATTAGTCGTCTTGGTGTAGCAATGGGTGCCAATCCGCTGACGTTTATCGGTTTGAGCGGTGTTGGGGACTTGATTGTTACTTGTACAAGTGTTCATTCCCGTAATTGGCGCGCCGGTAACTTACTAGGACAGGGGCATAAACTGGAAGAAGTTTTGGAAAACATGGGAATGGTCGTTGAAGGTGTGGCAACGACAAAAGCAGCAGTCGAGCTAGCACAACAGCTAGGGGTTGAGATGCCAATTACTCAAACCATCTATAATGTTTTGTATAATGGAGAAGATATTAAAAAAGCAGCAAAAGAAATCATGCTACGTGACGGAAAAATGGAGAATGAATTTTCTCTTCGTTAAATAGATGATTAACAGGTAAGCGTCGTTTAGGAGGAACAGCAAGTGAAGGTCAAAAAAGCAGTTATTCCTGCCGCTGGGCTAGGAACACGTTTTTTGCCGGCAACAAAAGCCATGGCAAAAGAAATGCTTCCAATCGTGGATAAGCCAACGATCCAATTTATTGTGGAAGAAGCATTGGATTCGGGAATCGAAGATATCTTGATCGTAACGGGAAAAGAAAAGAGACCCATCGAAGATCATTTTGATGCAAATATCGAATTGGAAAACAATTTGCGGGAAAAGGAAAAAACAGAACTACTCGCTTTAGTTGAAGAAACGACTCATGTCAATCTTCACTTCATCCGTCAATCTCATCCAAGAGGACTGGGGGATGCCGTGCTTCAAGCAAAAGCATTCATAGGGAATGAACCATTTGTTGTCATGCTCGGGGATGATTTGATGAAAGATGATATCCCACTGACTCAACAATTGATGATGGATTATGAAGAAACACAATCTTCTGCTGTTGCCGTCATGCGTGTACCAGAAAATGAAACCTCTAAATATGGAATTATTGATCCTAAAACGGATAACGAAAAGGGACGTTGCAGAGTAAATGGTTTTGTAGAAAAACCTGAACTTGGAAAAGCACCAAGCAATTTAGCCATTATCGGACGTTATCTCCTGACTCCCAAAATATTTGAGATATTAGCAACTCAAGAACCAGGAGCAGGGAACGAGATACAACTAACGGATGCGCTCCAGACCCTTAACCAAACAGAAGCGGTCTATGCGAGAGAATTTAAAGGAAAAAGATATGACGTAGGCGATAAGCTAGGATATATGAAGACAAATATTGAATATGGACTTCATCATCCGGAAATCGGCGCATCGTTAAGCGCATATATTATCCAGTTGAGCAAAGAGCTAAGAACAGGAAATTAACTGGAAATAAGTGACCTGCTGAGAATAAAAATCAAATGGGTATTAAAGCGGCAGCTTGTGCGTCATTTGCGCAACTGTCGTTTTTATTTTTTGACGCTAAGTGAATGAAGACGAGGATAAATGAAAGATAGAAAAAGACTTTCGTGAATATATTTAGGAAATTTTCTGCTAATGGTTTAATTTTTTTTTAAGTTACATAAAAGAAAATGATTACATAAGAGAAATGAAAGCCAATCCAGAAGATTCATAGTAGAATAAAAAGGCGAATTTTTTTAATTATAAAAAAGGTGTGTGTCCACTATGGGAAAATTAGTCGTTATTGCGCAGTCGCTACTTGATATACTCAAGTGGCTGATGGAAGGAAATAATTGGGTATTTGTGTTACCACTATTGCTCATTAGTCTATTTATCATGTTCAAAATGGTCAGAAAAAAAGAAAGATTCCTGATTTTTATCTGGTATGCAGCGTCTATTGCAGTTGCTAGCTTGATGATCGAACTGGCGTTAGGTAGTTGGGAAGCTTGCATATTTGCCTTATTTTTTGCTGTATTGTATCTGCTCATTTATATTCCTTATAGGAAAAGAAAGTCTCGGATCGGAAGAAAGGGTAGACATGCCACTACTTTTTCTAGTACAGATTCTCCAGAACAAAGCAGAAGAGCGAGAAGAAGACGGTAATATTTAGTATGTATACGCAAAAAAAGATAAAATAATGGACAAAATATTGAGTTGAGAGATTTATTTAATTGGTGAGAAAAAACTTTTTTCACTTATTTAAAAGAATCTTTTCAAAAAGGAATGCTTGCTACATAAGGACAAGCCATTCCTTTTTTTATGTTATTTATTTGTAAAAAAATCATACCAATGTTTTTTTGTGTTTTCGTACTTGCACTTGAATAAGAGATTACTTACAATGAGTTCAGATAGAAACAGCTGAATAAAAAAAGGCTCCCTGACCCTTAGTTGGCGCTAAGAATCAGGGAATGACCAGTCACACTCATACACCCTGACCGATCATTTTGCCATAGTCAATGCAGTGCATCGACCTTATTTATTGTACCTAATCTAAGGGGAAAATTCTACCCCTATGTAGAGATTTTCTATGGTCTGCACGTTGTTTTATTTGCTATGTCAAGGTATTGGGCGTATTCGTTCAATACCTTTTTTGCGTTTGAAACAGCAAAGACCGCATGTATTACTGTTTATCTTCTGTTTTTTATGTATTTCCTTAGATTAGGCAGCTGTTTCTATTCATGTCAAGTATAGCTAGGCGGGAGAGAAAAATGAGTTTATGTTATTTTGACTATTATTACCAATTGGAAGAGAAATTAAGGATAGAAGAGCCGTTGATGGTTCAAGCAGGAACTTGGATTGCGAAACAAATCAATCAAGGCGGCAGATTGCAGATATATGCTAGCCGCACACTAAGTGGTGTAGCATTTGAATTTTGGGATCAAACACCGGACCTTGTGCCAAGTATATTGATTGAAAACCCAGCCGGAGGTGTCTATGAAACGCTAGAAGGGGCAGGACAAGCGATTATTGATGAGCTTTCTGTCAAACCAGAAGACATTTTTCTACTTCTTTCGAATGAAGGAAGAAATCCAGCAATCATTGAGTTGGCTCAATGGATCAAAGAAAATGGACATCCTTTGATCATTGTTACTGGATTTGATTTGTCACGAAGCATCAAGTCCCAGCATAGCAGTGGTTTGAGATTATTTGAATTTGCTGATTTAGTTTTGGATAACCATGCCAATCTGCATGATGCAGTCTTGACTTTGCCGAATTTAGATCCAGCAATCTGTGGAACAGCCTCTCTTGCAACGATTTTTTTGCTTCAACAAGTATTGTATTTTACAGCAAAACAGCTAGTTCAGGAAACAAGAGGAAAATAGTTTTCCACATAATGACCAAAGTTTCTTTAAAAAAACGGTGTTCCACGTAAATATGGAGTGTTTGAAACAAAGAAAACGATTTTTAAAGAAAAGCAGTAATAATCATTTTTTATTTTATGTTATTTTAAATTTGTTTAGCTCTAGAGGTCAGCCTTTTTTTTTGAAGGTGCGTTATTTTTATAAGTTGTTTCACAATGAGAAGAAAAGAGCTACAAAAATATGCAATGCTAGATAGAAAAAAAATAGCGGAAAAAGAGACAAGAAAGAATCCGAATGGATCCTTTCTTGCCTCTTAATACACGTTGATGAAAGAGTCTTCCCCAAAACTCTTTACAATGTAATTATAGTACATTTGTTATCATTATTGCAATGAAGTTTACCTGATATAACAAAATTGTCGAAGAAGATTCCTTTTTCTAATAGAAAGAAAATATACAAAAAATGAAAGATATGAGATGGATATTTATTATTATTTTTTACTTTTTTGCAATGAAATACAATTTATTCACGATTATAAAATGAAAAAATCAGGACGGGATTTCCGCTAATCTAAAAATAAAAAAAGAATTTTAAGGAAAAACAGAGAAATAAAATACTTAATATAAATGGAAAAAGAAAAAAATAGTCATACATATGAGAAAAAAAGCAAAATAGAAAAAAGTGATTTTCTAATAAATTATTCATGTGGAAATGTCATTTTTACTGTATAATTCATTTGATTATCCATTTTTTATTCATCAAAATTACTGAGAAAAGAAAGGAAGAAATAAATTTGAAGAAAACAAATTCTTCAGGAAAACCGAAACGTGACTTCACTAAATTATCGACACCGCATACGTATGTCATTATTTTTGGTGTAGTCATCTTTGCATGGATACTGACTTTTGTCGTACCAGCAGGAAAGTTCAGCACGCAAGACATTGAATATAAAGATGCGAATGGCGAAACAAGTACTCGTACTGTTTTACGCCAAGATTCCTTCCGTTATGCTTACGAGCTGGATAAATCGTATGTATTTGATCAATTAGAAGAACTGCAAGACCATCCAGCAGAACGTGAAAAACTGGATGTTCCTGAAAAAGGATTGGAAAAAGTCATTGCTGACGGAGAAAAAAATCTTACGCAAGAAAAACTAGATGAAATTTCCTTAACAGATGATGTTCTTTACGATGAGTATGGCGAAAATATCTATGATACTTCTAAAAAATTGCATAAAACAGCCAAAATATGGGGAACAGACGATTTTGGTGGCTTTGGCTTCTTAAATTTTGTTTTTGAAGGTCTAGTATCTGGAGATAAATATGGATCTGCTGTAGGGATTGCTGCATTGATCCTTGTTGTCGGAGGTGCTTTTGGTATTATTATGCGTACCGGAGCGATTGATGCAGGAATCTATGCGTTTATCAGTAAAACGAAGGGACTGGAGCGTTTAGCTTTACCGCTATTATTCTTTGCTTTTTCATTCGGGGGCGCTACATTTGGGATGGCAGAAGAGGTAATTCCATTCTCAATGGTGATGGTTCCATTCGTCATTGCCTTAGGATATGACTCGATCGTAGCAGTAACCGTGACTTATGTCGCATCTCAAGTCGGAAATGCGACCTCTTGGATGAGTCCGTTTAGCGTAGCTGTAGCTCAAGGGATTGCTGGAATCCCAGTGTTGTCTGGTGCGACATTCCGATTGATTATGTGGGTAGTTGTTACTGCCTTAGCAGCTGGTTATATGATGATATATGCAGAAAAAATCCGTAAAAAACCGGAAAGTTCGTTGACTTATAAATCAGATGATTATTTCCGTTCTCATATCAAAAAGACATCTGATGAAAATAAAAAATTCATGCTTGGGCATAAACTGATTTTAGTAGAGATGTTAGCTGTTCTTGTTTGGATCGTTTGGGGCGTGACTCAAAAAGGCTATTACATCCCCGAAATCGCTTCTCAATTCTTTGTGATGGGATTAGTTGCCGGAATCATTGCTGTTCTTTTCAAATTAGATGGAATGAAAGTCAATGACATCGCTTCTTCTTTCCAATCTGGTGCAGCTGATTTAGCTGGTACAGCAATCGTAGTAGGGATGGCCAAAGGAATCCTTCTCGTCTTAGGTGGATCCGATGCGTCTGTTCCTTCAGCTTTGAATACGATTTTGCATGGAATCGGGACGGCATTGACCGGTGTGCCAGCTGTCATTGGCGCTTGGGCGATGTATATCTTCCAAAGTTTGTTCAACTTGGTTGTTACATCAAATTCAGGACAAGCAGCTTTGACCATGCCGATTATGGCTCCATTGGCAGATTTAGTCGGTGTATCCAGACAAGTAGCAGTTCTTGCTTATCAGCTTGGTTCTGGTTTCATGGATGCTTTTACGCCCGTATCAGCTAGCTTGATTGGTGTGTTAGGTGTTGCACGGATCGAATGGGCAAAATGGGCAAGGTTCCAAATCAAGATGCAAGGATTCCTGTTTGTTTTGGGAACTATTTTCATCATGATTGCTATTGCGATCGGTCTGCAGTAGTACTGGAGACATAAGTAAATAAAAAAAGTAATCCAAACAGTAGATAAATGACTCCAAGAACCGTCATTTTACGGTAAAATCAAAGGAGTAAAGATTCTATCGTTTGGATTATTTTTTAAGATCCTATCATCAGTTATACTTAAAGAAAGAGGAAAAATGTATGAAGATCATCCGACAAATTGAAGTGTTTGCACCAGATTACTTAGGAAAAATGGACGTATTGATTGCCGGTGGGAAGATTTTGGCTGTAGAAGAACAGCTAGAAGGCGGCTACGAAGGAGTGGAAGTAGAAGAACTTTCAGGTGAGGGAAAAGTACTGACTCCAGGTTTCATTGACTGTCATTTCCATATTTTAGGCGGAGGAGGAGAAGGCGGTTATCAAAACCGAACACCAGAAGTTACATTAAGTCAATTGACTACAGCTGGTGTAACGACAGTTGTCGGTTGCTTGGGAACAGACGGAGAAGGTCGAGATATGACTGCTTTGATCAGCAAAGCGAAAGGACTTGAAGCAGAAGGAATCTCCACTTATGTGTACGAGGGTTCGTACCGATTGCCGGTAAAAACAGTAACAGATTCGATCATCAAAGACTTTTTAACAATCGATAAAATCATCGGAATCGGAGAAATCGCAGTATCCGATCACCGTTCTTCTCAGCCAAGTTTTGAAGAGTTCGCCCGTGCAGCAGCAGATGCTCGTGTAGGAGGCATGTTGTCGGGAAAAGCTGGGATCATCAATGTCCACTTAGGCGGAGGAAAAAGAAAGCTAGAGTTATTGACACGAATTGTAGAAGAAACAGAAATTCCGATCACACAGTTTTTGCCTACTCATGCGAATCGTACACCAGAATTATTTGAAGCTTGCGTGGCATTTGCTAAACGTGGCGGCACGATTGACTTCACCGCTAGCGAAGATCCTGATTTTTGGGAGAAGACAGATGGGGAAGTGCGCTTCAGTAAAGCATTGAAACGATTGATTGAGGAAGATGTTTCTTTAGATAATTTCACGATGACCTCAGATGGACAAGGAAGCTTGCCTTATTTTGATGAAAACAATCATTTCCTAGGGTTAGGAGTAGGAAGTGCTAAGGCATTGCTAGTAGGGATCAAAGAAGCTGTGCAAAAAGAAAATATTCCTCTGGAAATCGCCTTGCGAGCTATAACCAGTAACCCAGCACGTATATTGAAATTGGATAAAAAAGGAAAAATTGAAATTGGCGCAGATGCAGACTTGTGTATCTTGGACAAAGAAACGCTTGATATCGATACAGTTATTGCTAAAGGAGAAATAATGGTCCAAGAAAAAGAAGTCAAAGTATGGGGAACTTTCGAAAAAAGTTTTTGATCCACTATCTGTCTCATCCTTTTTTAGAAAACGAGCGTTCTGTTTGTCTGTATCTGTTGTTGATGTTACCCTGAAAGTAGATCAATAAACAAATTAAGAGGAGGAAACACAATGGCAGATTTAAAAGGGCGTTCTAAAGACATGAAAGACAAAGTAGTCGGTAAAGGAAAAGAAGCATACGGCAAAGCAACAGACGACAAGAGCAAAGAAACAGAAGGAAAAGCACAATCACTAGGTTCTGATATCAAAGAAAAAGCTCGTGATTTGGGCGATGAAATCAAAGACAAATTCTCTCGAAAAGATGAAAACAAATAAACAACGTTCATTACTAAATGAATCAAGCAAATAGAAATCCGAACCGTATCTGCTTCATAGATATGGTTCGGATTTTTTGTTTGAAAGTTATCCTGTTTTTTAAACTTCTATTTTTTGAAATTCTTTATTTTTTAGTTCAAAGACTTCATCGCAGCTTTTTGCTACTTCGACCTCATGGGTCACGATGATAATACAGCGATTTTGTTCATGGGCGATTTCTTGGAAAAGTTTGACGATATCTTGTGATGCGGTCTCATCCAGATTCCCAGTAGGTTCATCAGCTACAATCAGTTGATGTTCGCAACAGATAGCACGAACGATAGCGACTCGCTGTTGCTGACCTCCTGAAAGTTTGGTCACCTGTTTTTTTGCTAATACTTCATCAATTCCTACACGAGCTAGTCGATCTAAAGCAACTTGTCGATAATTCTCTTGTTTGGTTTTAGTGATCTCCATTGCTGTTATGACATTGTCTAGAGCTGATAAATAAGGAAGCAAGTTATAAGCTTGGAAAATAATCGAGACATCATTTTTACGATAACTTCTTAACCCGATTTTGTTCAGTGAACGATCTTGATAGTAAACCTTTCCTTCTTTTGGTGTATCTAATCCGGAAATAAGCGAAAGAAAAGTCGTTTTTCCAGAACCACTTGCTCCTAAAATAGCGTACATTTTTCCAGCTTCGAAATTCAGTTCTACATCTTTATAAAGCGCATCTTGCGGATCTTGATACCAAAATCCCAATTGTTCTGTCCGTAACATCAAATTCCTCCTTTAATTTAATAGGATTTTTCTTGGGTTTAATCTTAATATCCCTATAGAAGCTAAAAAGACAGAAAGCAGGCTGATTCCAAATGCTACTCCGGCTAGTAGTCCTAATTGTGTAGGTTTGACATTGATTTCCAATTCGCTGACTTGATCAGAAACAGCAAATGGATTATTCATGTTTCCTTGTTGCCCCCCACGTTGACCGCCTTGCCCGTTACCTGGCATTTGTCCACCGCCAGGAGCTTGTTGGTTTTGTGTCGTGGTTTCTGTCTGTTGGTCAAGTAGCTGCTGCCCCACGGCATTCGCGACGACGTTCCCGCTAATCGAAGCAACTCCTAATGCAAGAATCATACAAATAGCAACTTCGGTAAACAATTGGAGAATGATTTTACTTCTGGATTCTCCTAAAGACAACAAGACGCCTAATTCATGCCGACGCTCCCGGATGGTAATCATAATAATCAGAGTAAGTATGATAATACCGGCTACAGCCACTAGTAAAACAACATTTTTAGAAAAACTTGCCACATTGTTTAAAGGTTCCAACATTGACTGATACATGGAATCATTTGATTGTAAGCTAAATGTATCTGTGTCGATCAGCTTCTCTGCTTCTTCGAGAAATTTATCCATTTCATCTGGATCAGATAGAGTGTAAACAGCAGAATCTATCGTGTTATCGTCAGATGTCCCATTTAATTCATTTGCAAAAGTATAAGAGGTGTAAAGTGTATTCGACGGATTCATGAAGTTGAATTTCATACCCATACTGCTACTTGTTTCGCTAGATTCATAAATTCCTTTGACCGTCATTTCATAAGTGGTATCTTCATCTTCAGTACTCGTGATTGTGAAAGTATCTCCGACTGTCAGGTCATTTGCTTCTGCTAGCGTAGAATCAATGACTACGTTGTTTGTGCCTTTGTCGCTGTCATCTATTCCTTCACCATCCGTGATTTTTGCTGTCCCATCAGAAAAAGTACTATTTTGTGCAGTTGCTGACACACCGCTGATTTGAAAATCTGCTTGAGTCATTTGCGGATTTCCGCCCATTCCTCCGGCAGGTCCACCGCCTGCATCGGTAGTTTCTGAACTGTCTTCACTTGAATCAGAACTAGTGATGGCAGTTATTCCATCTTTTGCCATAGCTGAGGCGGAACTTTCAAAGGAATAGCTCTTTACATTATCTAATTTAGCTATTTTTTCCGCGTCCGTTAAGGATACTGGGGTAAGAGAAAAACTGCCCGGATCTGGACGTTCTTCAGCGGTAGAATTGCTTGAAGAAGTTTGTTCCTGTTTTTTAAATGAGGCTTCTCGATTGGCACTTAAAGTCACTGTTGCTCCAACTTCTTTTTGTGCTTGATTCGCTGCTTCTTCTGCAGCGCTTCGAATCGTGAGGCCAGCTAGCACAAAAATAAGAATGGCTGTGAACACGGCAAACAATAACAATGAACGTCCCCATTTTACTTTTGTACTTTTCCATGCACGTTTCATAAAATTCATATCTTGCATCCCTCCTAGTAGATGCATTTGATAATAGTCAACCTATCTTAAAGCTAGCTTAAATCTTATGCTGTTTGCACATCATCAACACGAGGTTCTGTATATATAAAAAGTCACTATAGTTATTGCAAAAAATGTGGTAAAATGAAAAAAGTATGTTTCAAACCGACGAAGAAGAGATGAAAGAGAAACAGCAAAAGAAATACTAGATGTTACAGAGGAATTTTCATTTGCTTAGTGATTCTAACAATTGCTGATACTAGCGATTTAGTTCATTTGTTGTATAATAATGGGGAACAGCCGAATACTTATATAAGGATTCTGGCTATAGCGTTTCGCAAAAGATCCATTTTGTTAATGAAGTATATCCAAAATAAAATGCCCATCCAACTGTCAGAACGCGGATGTGCTGGTAATTTTCCTGCTGATTCTCCATAAGTTGAGAACTAGTGATTTTGCATGTGCTTCATTGGAATGGCTCGTAAATTTAGATAAAGAAGAAAATCGACATCTTTAAACTTGGATGTCATAAGAAGAGGTGAAATTTGTGAGTACCATTAAAATTATCCCATTAGGCGGCGTTCGCGAAAATGGAAAAAACATGTATGTCGCAGAAGTGGGCGAGGATATTTTCATATTAGATTGTGGACTAAAATATCCTGAAAATGAGTTGCTGGGAATCGACGTCGTCATCCCAGATTTTACGTATTTAGAAGAAAACATTGATCGTGTAGCTGGTGTCTTTTTAACACACGGGCACGCAGATGCGATCGGGGCGCTTCCTTACTTGTTGTCGAAAATTTCTGTACCAGTGTTTGGAACGGAGTTGACGATCGAGTTAGCAAAATTGAATGTCAGTCGTAACGAAGCAGCCAAAGGATTTAAGGATTTCCATGTGGTAGATGAGCATACAGAAATCGACTTTGGTGAAACAGTAGTGAGCTTTTTCCGTACCACTCACACGATACCAGATTCAGTGGGGATCAATCTGAAAACAAAAGAAGGTAGTATCGTTTATACGGGAGATTTTAAATTTGATCAAACGGCTATCCCGATGTATCAAACAGATTATGCACGATTGGCAGAAATCGGCAAAGAAGGAGTCTTAGCTTTACTGAGTGAATCGGCAAATGCAGAGAATCCTCAACCTGTAGCTTCTGAAGCTCAGATAGCTGATGAAGTATTTGATACGATCAAATATTGGGAAGGACGCATCATCGTCGCCTGTGTAGCAAGTAATTTGCAACGAGTGCAACAAGTATTGGACGCAGCAGAAAAAGCACAACGAAAAGTTGTCTTGACTGGTCAAGATTTCGAACGAATTATTCGAACAGCGATGCGTTTAGAAAAACTTCAATTACCAAGTGAAGATTTGCTTGTTACATTGAAAGACATGAAAAACTATGATCCAGAAGAACTAATCATTTTAGAAACTGGCCGAATGGGTGAACCCATCAAGTCTCTGCAAAAAATGGCAAACGGCACACACCGTAATGTCAAGATCGAAGAAGGGGATTTGGTTTATATCACTACTACGCCAAGCATCGCGATGGAAACAATCGTGGCGAAAACGGAAGATATCATTTATCGAGCTGGTGGAACAGTGAAATTGATTTCTGAGAATATGCGTGTTTCTGGTCATGCCAATCCTAATGATTTGCAATTGATGATCAATTTGATGAAGCCGACATATTTTGTGCCAGTTCAAGGGGAATATCGGGAATTAGCTGCTCACGCAGATTTGGCTCATGCAGTAGGGATGCCTTACAAAAATATCTATATTACTGGACGCGGAGATGTGCTGGAATATAAGAATAAACGTATGAGTGTTGCAGGAACTACAAGTGCAGAAAATGTAATGATTGATGGTTTAGGCATAGGCGATATCGGAAACATTGTTTTACGTGATCGGAAAATCTTATCAGAAGATGGGATTTTCGTAGCGGTTGTCACTATTAGCCGAAGAGAGAAGAAAATCATCTCAAAACCTCAAATCACTTCACGAGGATTCGTTTACGTAAAAGCTAGCCGTGATCTGATGAAAGAAAGTAGCAACATGATCGAAACGATCGTCGAGAAACATTTAGAAAGCAATGATTTTGAGTGGAGCAAATTAAAGCAAGATATTCGTGATCAATTAGGTCGTTACTTATTTGAACAAACAAAACGACGTCCTGTGATCTTGCCAGTCATCATGGAAGCTACTCAACGCCGAAATAAGAAATAAATAAATAAGAGTAAGATGGCTCTCTCTATAGAGTGCTCGTCTTGCTCTTTTTTTGAGGGAAACAAATGATTTTTGAATACAGTATCCCTCGTTTTATAATAAACGATAGAATAAAGGGAGTGGATCCATGATGAGTCAAACAAAAGTCGAACGTTATTTAGAAGAACAAAAAATCAGCTATCAACCACTTGATTTTAGTCATATAGTAGAGGGATCTTTCACAGAAGAACTACAAAAAAGAGGGATTGATCCAGCTTTGATATGTAAAACTCTCGTAGTAAAAGGGAACAAAACCGGGGTGATCATCGCATTGATTCCTTTGGATGATCATTTAGATTACAAAAAAACGAGACAAGTGACGAAAGATCGTAAAGTCGGTTTTCCTGGAATGGATTTTGTATTAACACATACAGGCTATCCTCACGGAGCGAATACCCCTATTGGAATAAAACTCGCACATCCTGATTATTGTTTTTTAGCAGACAGTTCTTTAAAAGAAAAAGAAGAAGTGATTGTGTCGAGCGGTGAAATCGGGAGAAGCCTCCAGATAAAAGTAGCTGATTTAGAAAAAATCGTCCATCCTATTTACGCTGATTTAATTAGTTAAGTGACGAGAAGAGGAGCCAAGCAGAGAGCTCAAACTTGAGATTATATCTGCTTGGTACTTGGTGCATCCTGTATTATCTGTTACAATTACTTTGTGCATACTGTACTATCAATCCAATGAAAATATATTTAGTAACTATATTTTTTCATTGATGTGCAAGTAATGAAATCGGTTTTAATAAAAAAGATACAGAGAAAACGTGAGGTGTAGAATATGAAAATTACGTATCATGGACATTCTTGTTTAACGATTGAAATGGAAAATGGCCAACGTGTGATGATTGACCCGTTTATTACAGGAAACCCATTGTCAGATTTAACTGCAGAAGAAGTAAAGACAGATTGGTTGCTGATTACTCATGGACATAGTGACCATATAGGAGATATGATCCCTATTGCAAAAGAAAATCAAGCCACGGTTATCAGTATTGTTGAGATCGCTGATTATGCAAATAGCAGAGGAGTAGATTCATTCGGTATGAATATCGGCGGAAAACATGCATTTCCATTCGGCACAGTAAAATTCGTCCATGCACAGCATAGTTCAAGCTATGAAGTAGATGGTATCGTTCAGTATATGGGTGAGCCTAGCGGAATCATTATCCAAGCAGAAGGCAAAACGATTTATCATGCAGGAGATACAGCTTATTTCAGTGATTTAGGATTGCTTGCAGAGGAATTCGATATTGATGTTGCTTTCTTGCCGATTGGTGATAACTATACGATGGGACCAGAGGATGCGGCTCGGGCTGCACAAACAATTCGTGCCAAGAAAGTCGTTCCAATCCATTACAATACGTTCCCTGTTATTGAACAAGATCCTGAATCTTTTGTAGCATTACTGGAAGATAGCGAAGGAAAAATAATGAGCGTCTCGGAAACGCTGGAAGTGTAGGCAGAAAATGGCGACAAAACATGATTTGATTTTAGAATATATTGAAAGTTTACCTGTGGGCAATCGAATTTCTGTAAGAAGCATCGCAAAAGAATTGAATGTCAGTGAAGGAACAGCATACCGTGCAATCAAAGATGCGGAAAATGTCGGACTAGTTTCAACGATTCAACGAGTAGGAACGATCCGTATCGAACGTAAATTAAAAAAACATATTGAACGTTTGACATTTGGCGAAGTCGTCCGAATCATTGAGGGGGACGTTTTAGGTGGCTCAGCAGGATTAGATAAGGTCTTGAATAAATTCGTCATCGGAGCGATGACTAAACATGCCATGGAACGCTATATTACACCAGGCTCACTGATGATCGTCGGCAACCGGGCGGAAGTCCAAAAATTAGCATTGGAAGATGGCGCTGCAGTATTGATCACAGGCGGATTCAATACGACTGCTGAGATTGCAAAGCTAGCCGATGAACTTGAAATGCCAATCTTGCGCACCTCTTATGATACATTTACAGTCGCTACCATGATCAACCGAGCATTAAGTGACCAATTGATCAAAAAAGATATTATGCTTGTTAGCGATATCTACATGCCGGCAGAAAAGACACATTATTTGCAGCAGATGGATACGATATCTGATTATCAACGTTTGTCAGAAGAAACGCAACATTCACGTTTTCCAGTCGTTAACCGCCATCACCGTTTGATGGGGATCGTTACGGCAAAAGACGTTTTAGGGAAATCACCAAATCAGATCATTGATCGAGTGATGACGAAAGAACCAATCAGTGTAAAGAAAACAATGAGTATTGCTTCTGTTAGCCATCAAATGATCTGGGATGGGCTGGAAGTCATGCCGGTCGTTTCCGATGACTTGACATTGGAAGGCTTGATTACCCGGCAAGATGTAATGAAAGCGATGCAGCTTGTCCAGCGACAACCGCAGATTGCAGATACGATTTCAGATCAGATATCTGGAAATATCCATACGATTGATACCGATCGTGAAGGGAACCGTTTGGAAAACCCTAAGTTCAAATTTGTAGTGACACCACAAATGGTCAATGGTGTTGGAACCATTTCTTTTGGTGTACTTAGCGAAATCATTTCTGATGTCGCACAAAAAACAATGGTGATGAACCAAAAACGAAATATCTTGATTGAACAAGTGAACCTACATTATTTGCGGCTGATCCAATTGGAAAGCGAGTTGGACATTCGTCCACGTGTATTGGAAATCGGCAGACGTTCCGCTAAATTGGATATCGAAGTATTTATTGAAAATACCATCGTTTCCAAAGCAATCGTTGTTTGTCAAGTAATGGAACGTTCTTAGAAAGCAGGAGTGAAATGACAGTACAGCAAGAAATAGTAGATACAATAAAAAAATACGATAAAATCATTATCCACAGGCATTTGCGCCCTGATCCTGATGCGTTAGGATCACAAGTAGGATTAGCCGAACTATTACGGGAAAGTTTCCCAGAAAAAGAAATACGACAAGTAGGTGAAACGATTGAAGGTCTTCGCTTTTTAGCAGAAATGCAAGAGGTTGAAGATGCCTTCTATCAAGGAGCACTAGTCATCGTGACCGATACAGCTAATTCACCCAGAATCAGTGATCAAAGATATCAGTTAGCAGAAAAGCTGATCAAAATCGATCATCATCCCAATGATGACCCTTATGGAGATCTTGTGTGGGTAAATACAAAAGCAAGCAGTTGTAGTGAGATGATTGCAGAATTTGCTTTGATGTTTCCTGAATTATTTAAGATGAACGTGGAAGCTGCACGGTTACTTTATGCGGGAATCGTCGGAGATACAGGGCGCTTTTTGTATCCCTCCACGACGTCCCGTACATTAGAGATTGCATCGATATTGAGAAATTATCCATTTGATGCAAGTGCTTTGAATAGAGAGATTGAGCAAATGCCGATGAAAGTCGCTAAACTTTCCGGTTATCTTTATCAAAATATCCAGGTGGATGAAAATGGTGCAGGAAGAATAATCCTTCCGCAAGAAATTCTTGATAAATATGGAATCGATGATTCAGAGACGGCTTCAATCGTTTCTCTTCCTGGAGTGATCGACGAAGTACTAGCTTGGGGTATTTTTGTTCAGCAGCCTTCAGGACATTACCGCGTACGCTTACGTTCTAAGGGACCAGTCATCAATGAATTAGCGAAACGCCATCATGGGGGAGGCCACCCATTAGCAAGTGGTGCGAATGCAAAAGATTTAGCAGAAGTAGAGGAAATCTATAAAGAGATTCAAGACATTTGCCAATCGTATAAGAGTAGAGAAACGAAGTAACAACTTCATTCGAAAACGTTCCTTTTGTGGTAAAAATCACAAATGTATCTTTTCAACATCTTCTTTTTCCGTTACAATAGTGCTCACTAAAGATTTTAAAGGAGAAAGAAGATGACATTACCAAATTGCCCAGAATGCGGCTCAGAGTACACATATGAAGATCGAGGTCTGTTGATTTGCCCAGAATGCGGGAACGAATGGAGCAAAGAAGAACAAAAAACTGTCATAGAAGACGGATTAGTGGTATTAGATGCAAATGGAAACCGTCTGTCAGAAGGCGATAGCGTGACAGTGATCAAAGATTTGAAAGTAAAAGGTGCATCAGGTGCCATTAAACAAGGAACGAAAGTCAAAAACATCCGCTTAGTAGAAGGCGACCATAATATCGATTGTAAAGTAGAAGGATTTGGACCGATGAAACTGAAATCGGAATTTGTGAAAAAGAATTAAAGAATATTCAAGGTCTTTTCACATTCTTTTCTTGCTACTAATGATAAAATAAAGGAAACAAAAAGGAGTGAAACGACAATGTATGGTTATGGAATGTATGGTTTTTTAGATCCGACATTTCTTTTGGTCATTCTTGGATTAGTCATTTCCGGAATTGCGTCAGCTTATGTCAATAGTACTTTCCGCAAATATGATCAAGTGAGAAGCAAAAACAACGTGACTGGTACACAAGCAGCACAATATATATTGCAAAGCCAACAAATAAATAATGTTGGCGTTCAACAAATTGCCGGAGATCTCACAGATAACTACAATTCAGGTAATAAGATGCTGAGCCTGTCTCAAGCGACTGCGCAATCTACTTCAGTTGCTGCGATAGGTGTAGCAGCTCATGAATGCGGACATGCGGTGCAAGATGCCTCGGGGTATGTTCCATTGAAGATCCGTGCGGCACTTGTTCCCGCAGCTAACTTTGGTTCGATGATTTCGTTCCCATTGATTATGGTAGGTGTATTGCTTAGTTGGAACTCTACGTTGATCAATATCGGGATTTTTGCTTTTTCTTTAGCGTTACTCTTCCAATTGGTGACATTACCAGTTGAATTCAACGCATCTCGTCGAGCAATCCAAATTTTGAGTGAAGGCGGACTGCTGACGGAAGAAGAAGTACCGATGGCAAGACACGTATTGTTTGCAGCGGCATTGACTTACGTTGCAGCGGCGCTTTCGACATTCTTGCAACTACTGCGTCTGATTTTATTGTTTGGCGGTAACCGAAGAGATTAACATAAAGAGGCTGGGACAGAAGCATTTAACTCCAAGAAATAAGAAGGAATTCACGAAAATTGCTTTTCAAATTTTTGTGAATTTCAGCTTATTTCCGAAGGAGTTGCTTCTGCTTCCGCCGTTTATACGTGTTTAGAGCGTGAGACAAAAGTGTTCTTTACTTTTGTCCCACGCTTTTTGTTTTATTCTCATATCTTTTTTTCATATACAGTTCTTGAATCGCTTTTATCAACTCACCGAATAATACTGTATCGTGGTTTGTATCTAGATAGAAAGTTTCCGTTTCAGCTGATATTTTCTCATGCTGATCTGTAATAATCAAATCAGCATGTTCAGGACATTCGATAATCTTGATTGCTTCATTGCGAAATAGTTTCTGTAAATGACTTTGCAGATGGTAATTCCCTGTGAATGGTTTGGTTATCTGCAAGTGGATGAGTAATTGTTCTTTCATTTCTGTTTGTAATAAGTGTTGGATCAATTGACTAAGGTATTGACTTAATTGAACTTTTTTTCTAGAGTTTGAAAAAATTGTGTCGATTTTTTCTCTTAATTTTTTTTCCTGTATAAAAGAAGCTGTTTGATTGGAGGTAGTTTCTGGAAAGCAGAGTGTAGAAAAGCTACTGCTAGATTCACCTAATAGTTCCAAAAGAATAACTGCTAGTACGAGAAAATAAAAATAGATCGGTTTTTTGTCTTCCAAATGATTGATAGGAAACTGTTGAGTTAAGTAAGTCATCAATTGATCGACTTGTTGGCAAATAAGGTTTTTGCTTGTGGAAAATAAGAAACCAATCACCTGTTTTTGTTGGAATGAAATTTGATTTGGAAAAAAACAATAGAAAAAATAATTGAAGTAGGCTCTTTCCGTTTCTACCTCTTCACAGGGATAAATCGCTGAAAAAGAAGTAAAGCATTCTGAATAATCATGTGTACGCTGCAACAAATCCATTAATTCAGTAATTTCAGGAGAAATTTTCGAAAAACGTGTCTGTTGTCTGTTACGACATATGAATAAAGCAAGTAATAAATAGATGTTTTTTTCTTGTTTTGGATTTTTTTCTCTGTGCTCATCCTTACTTTTCTTTTTTAGTGTATTTAATTCAAGAGAGGAAAACGGCCAATCGTCTCCTTCGAATGTATCTGAAAGAAAAAAATAAAGATAAAGGCGGATAGATAATTCGTTTCCTTCAAGAACACAGCAGTTTTGTACAGATACGATCCTTAAATGGAATTTATTTAATGAATGATTGAGCTGTTTTGTCAGCTTTTCGAGATAGGAGGGCGATATATAAAGTTGTTCAAGTAAATACTTTTTTGGTACAGCAGATTGTGGATAATTGATCAGCAACATTAAATAATTAAAACGATTGGATTCTTGTAGGTAGCGTAATCTTAACTTATAAAAAACAGCTAGCTTTTTAGGCTGATCGGTTTCTTTGGTGTAGATCTCTCCTTTATGGTTAGAATAAATAAATTCCTCCATCAATAAAAATTGCTTGAGCGAAAAATTTACTTTCCGAATCAACTCTTTGATTGTTCGTTTTGGAATATGCAATTCATTGGCTAATTCCTGTAAAGAACAATTTTTTTTTTGAATGACCCTGTGCAGAACAAGCAACTCTTTTTTTCTTGCTTCAATTAACATAATAGCCTCCTTTTATTCTGTTTTTGTATATAGTTAGACAAAAACTGTGAGTGGAAAGTCATTTCAGTGTGTGTTATTCTCACAGAGTACCGCCTTTTGTTTGTATATATTGTTATTTAAATCTTGTTATCACCTTGTTTATTCTATTGTTTATTTCATAGGATGTTTTGTCAAGGCTTTCTTGTATAAGAAGTAAATATACTTGATTTTTAATGGATATATCTAAAGTAATTATGAAGGTTATCAGTGATTATTTCGCTATTTTTTTAATTTTGTATGTTATTTATTAGAGGATAGTTGAAGAGGGAAGGAGGTAAGAATAATGGGGAGAGTAACGAATTATAGTAAAGAATACTTGCTGTTCAAAAGTATGGTATATGTGGAAGAATATGGAATGAAATCAATTACTGCAAGAGATCTGGCGGATTTCTGCGGTTGCTCTACATATCCGATTTATACACATTTCAAATCGATCAGCGGGTTAAAGGAGAAAATATTAGAAGAAATCACTGTTTGCTTTGAACGATACTTAGCTGAATGCAATTCCAATGATGTTCTAAGCACAGTCTACTTGCTGAAAGATTTTTTTTCTATCCATGAAAGTATCCGTGGAATCATTGCAAAATCTGAATTAGACATGAATTCGCTATTTAAACGGCCATTTTTCTCATACATCAAAAGCCACACGAAAATCAAAGAAGAAAAGTTGCTTGAATTGCTTTGGCTTAATGCATTGGGAAGTTTAAGCTCAGATAATTTTTCTCAAGATTTTTTTGAAACGATGAACGCTGTTTGGGATAAAAACGAGGTGACGGATGAATACTTGGAAAGTATCTTAAAGGACCAGTTATCTTAGGCAGCAACATGAAAAAGTAGATCATCCACCTTTATTTTTCGTAAAAAAGATTGTAAAATGTCTAACGAAACATTTGAATGAAGGAGGAAGCTACAACGTTACCACAGCAATTTATCAAAAAATACCGTCTTCTTTTAGGCGAAGAATCAACTGAATTTTTTTGCGCACTTGAGCAAGGAAGCGCAAAAAAAGGATTTCGGTGGAATCCACTAAAACCGGCAGGATTGGCTATGGTTCAAACTTACCATAGCGAAGAATTGCAACCCGCTCCCTACAGCAATGAGGGATTTCTTGGCACTGTGAATGGAAAGTCTTTCCTCCATCAAGCTGGGTACGAATATAGCCAAGAACCAAGTGCAATGATCGTTGGAACAGCTGCTGCAGCAAAACCCGGAGAAAAAGTGTTGGATTTGTGTGCGGCTCCCGGCGGTAAATCGACCCAATTAGCTGCTCAAATGAGAGGCAAAGGGTTATTAGTGTCAAATGAGATATTTCCGAAACGCGCGAAGATCCTATCAGAAAATATAGAACGATGGGGAGTTTCGAACGCAATAGTGACAAATCATGCACCTGCAGAGCTTGTTCCTCATTTTTCCGGTTTTTTTGATCGAATCGTGGTTGATGCGCCTTGTTCAGGGGAAGGGATGTTCAGAAAAGACCCGAATGCAGTAAAAGAGTGGACAGAAGAATCTCCGCTACACTGTCAAAAACGTCAGCAAGAGATTTTGTCTTCAGCAATAAAGATGCTAAAACATGAAGGGCAGCTTATCTACTCTACTTGTACGTTTGCACCAGAAGAAAATGAAGAGATTATTAGCTGGCTTGTAGAAAATTATCCAGTAACAATTGAAGAAATCCCTTTGTCTCAAACCGTTAGTTCAGGACGTCCTGAATGGGGAAGCGTAGATGGTTTGGACAAAACAGTACGTATATGGCCTCATGAAAATCAAGGAGAAGGGCATTTTGTCGCAAAGTTGACTTTTCATGGACAAAACCCGACGTGTAAAGAAAAGAAAGTACGTAAGAAACGGAAAGAACAATTGACAAAAGAACAGGAAAAACTTTGGACGGAATTTTCAATGGATTTCCATTATGAAATCACTGGGAGACTTTTAGTGTTCAACGATCATCTTTGGGAAGTTCCTGAGTTGCTCCCTTCTCTTGATGGTTTGAAAGTCATGCGTACAGGTTTGCATTTAGGAGATTTCAAAAAGAATCGATTTGAACCTAGCTATGCCTTAGCACTTGCTATGAAAAAGACAGAAAACATCCCTTGTTTGTCGATCACTCAAAAGGAATGGCAATCTTACACAGCAGGAGAAACATTTCAACGTGATGGGGATCAAGGATGGGTTTTATTAGTATTGGATAAGATACCTGTCGGTTTTGGTAAACAAGTAAAAGGAACAGTAAAGAACTTTTTTCCTAAAGGATTAAGATTTCGCTGATTTCGATGAGTGGATTAGTTCGTTTATTTTTTTGTCTATGCTATGATTGAAGTAGATAAAAAGGAGCTGATACTTATGAAAACATCAACAAAAGTAACAATTGGATTAAGCGTAGCAGCCGCTGCCAGTGTAGCGACAGCAGTCGTCGTATCGGGAAAAGTAATGGAAAAGATCCATCATATGACTACTCGGACAAAAGTAAAAAAATTCGTCCATGACAAATTCGATGGAAATGAAAAATTGATGGAAATCGTAGATGATCTCTCAGATAGTGACTTGGATTCTTTGATGAGGATGTTAGCAAAAATAAAATCAGGAAAAAAGAAAATCTCTGTTTACGGTGATTCCATCAAAGACTCAACCGAAGACGTAAAAGATCGCCTTATGCATTTTGTTGAAAAAATGATGTAAGAGAAACTAGCTTTTGAACACTATTCATTCGAAATAAGGGGTTGTGACAAAATTTTTGTCATAACCCCTTTAACTTATCTTTAATCATGTTCATGAATCAATAAAAGGTAGCAAAACAGTAAATCATTGGCTTTTTTTAGATTGAAACCTGATTGTTCTTGAAATTTTTCGATTCGATATTTTAGCGTATTCCGATGAAGAAACAATGTTTTTGCAGCAGAGCTGACATTACCTAATTCATTCCATAATTCTTGAATGATCTCTTCCATTTCATTTTGTTTGATCAGTTCTATGTAACTTTTGATCAACGCACTATCTTTCATGACATCTTTTGTATAGTAATGTAAAGCAACATCTTGCATAGAAAAAGTACGGCTGTGAGTATAGAGATTGTTTTGCTCTGTTAAAAAAATTCTTCTTTCTTCAGCAAACAAAGGGACAAGGTCGCTACCTGGTGAATGAAAAGAACCAACGAATACAGACGTTGTCGTATCAAAATCAGCATCTAAAGATAGAAAAATACCATTGATCTCAGCAGCATCAAGATAATCACAGTTTTTTTGTTCGATCAAGAGAGCATCAGTATCTGTATAAAAGAAGAAATCAGCAGAATAGCGAAATAATTCCAAAATAGTATCTTGCCATTCTTTTTTTAAGAATTCTCCTTTCGACTCGACGTGAAGCTGGATCAAGCGAAAGCTTTTTTCTTGGATGCAAGAAGCATCTTTAAAAAGATAGTGATACCATGGATGTTTTTTTTGATCGCTGACTATAGGGAATAACGCTTTCAAAAGACTAGTTTCTTGTTGGGATAGTGAATCGCTTTTGATCCAAATAAAAGCATCATCAACTGCAAAAGAAAGGATATCAGCTTCTGACGCTGGACAGTTTTTTTTCTGTGCTTGTGGGTAAAGAGCAAGTAATTTATTCATTTTCATCTTGTTCACCTCTTGTATTTATTTTACCATAGAAAAAAAAGTTAGTTACAGCCTTTTTGTCATATGCTAAAGTAAAACAAGAAAAAACAAAGGCAGGGAAGGATAATTGGTTAATACAAATCTTGATGCAGTAGATAAAGAAAAATGGATGCGCCTTGCATTGGCAGAAGCAAAAAAAGCAGAAGTGCTCCATGAGGTTCCGATTGGAGCAGTGGTTGTATTAGAGGGAGAAGTAATTGGAAAAGGATATAACCTTAGAGAAACGACACAAGATGCTACTACACATGCAGAAATGCTTGCAATCAAGGAAGCCTGTGAAAAAGTTGGAAGTTGGCGCTTAGAAAATGCGTCTCTTTTTGTTACCTTGGAACCTTGCCCTATGTGCAGTGGCGCGATGATTTTGTCTCGTGTAGCAGAAGTTTATTTCGGTGCATATGACCCGAAAGGCGGAACAGCCGGCACTTTGATGAATCTTTTGGAAGACGAACGATTCAACCATCAAGCGTATGTAGAAGGTGGCATTTTAGAAGACGAATGCGGGAAGATTTTGACTGACTTTTTCCGAAAGCTACGTCAGCGAAAAAAGAAATTAAAAAAAGACTGGTCAACGAATGAAAAATAAGGTATACTATTCTTTGCCGAAAGGCTAGGACAATGGTGGGCTTGTGAAGCGTGTCAGGTCTGGAAGGAAGCAGCACTAAGCAGGTTCCGCCATGTGTCTGATTATAATGAAACGACGACAGACTTTCGGGTCTGTTTTTTTTATTTCTAGAAATAATTAGGCTATAAAACTGAATGGTTTTTCGTTCTTTTAGCCAGACTATTTTATCGAATATTATACTTATGTAATTTGCTTTTAGGCAGGAAAAGCTCTGAAATGGAGCTTGTTTCAATGGAAGAAAAAGCTGCCTGTGGTATGATGAAGATAAAGAGAGGCGAGAGGACACATGGAAAAAATAGTGATTTTACATACGAATGATCTGCATTCACATTTAGAAAATTGGCCAAGGATCAGAAGATTCTTAGATCAGCGTAAACGAGAAAACGAAAAGAAAGAAAATACGACAACGATTGCAGTCGATCTAGGTGATTTTGTGGATCGTTGGCATCCATTATCAGAGGCAACGAATGGACAGGCGAATATCTTGCTGATGAATGAAGTTGGTTATGATGCAGCGACGATAGGAAACAATGAAGGCGTAGGAAATTCCAAAGAAGATCTAAATCATTTATATGATCATGCTGAGTTTGATATCATCCTTGATAACTTGTTCGATAAAAATACGTTGCAGCCACCGATATGGACGAAACCGTATAAAATCATTACAACGAAACACCAGACAAAAATTGGCTTGATTGCATTTACTGCCCCGTTCCCGCTTACGTATAATCCAAATGGCTGGGACATACGCAATCCATATGATATTTTGCCGGAATTAGTCGAAGATTTACGTCCACAAGTGGATGTTTTAGTTTTGATGAGTCATCTCGGGATTCAAGATGATTTACAAATTGCAAAAGAAATACCAGCAATTGATGTTATTTTAGGTTCGCACACCCATCATTTATTCAGAGAAGGTCATGTAGTCAACGATGTCCAAATAGCAGCAGCTGGTAAATACGGTCAGTATGTGGGAGAAGTCCATTTAACCATCGATGAAGAAAAAAAAATCCTTAAGCATTCGGCCAAAGCCATCCCTACAGAAACAATGACAGCTTTTACAGAAGATGAACAAGAGGTAAACGGTTACTTAGAACAGGGGCATGAGCTGCTAAAAGAAAAAGAAGTAGCGGATTTGCCGTTTTCTTTAAGCCTAGATATCTTCAGTGAGCATTCGTTTATCCAAGTAGCCCTTGAGGCGGTGAAAGAACGAGGAAAGACGGACGCCGCAATATTAAACAGTGGTCTGTTTTTAACTGAAATTCCAAAAGGACGGGTCAATCAAGATCAGCTTCACACGGCATTGCCACATCCAATGCACTTGCTGAATGTCACATTGGGTGGAAATGATCTGATTCGTTTAGTTTTAGAAATAGAAAAAAATCGTCTTTTTTTACGTAACTATCCGATGAAGGGAATGGGATTTCGCGGCAAGATTTTTGGACAGATGGTCTATAATGGAATCACGTATGATTCTGTTAACCACCAAGTCTTTTGGAAGAACAAGCCAGTCGATCCGACTAAAAATTATACTTTTACTACCGTCGATCATCTAATGTTTGTCCCATTTTTTCCAACGATCGAAATTGTTGGAAAAAATGAATTTTTGTTTCCTGAATTTATCCGAAGCGTGGTAGGAGATTACTTGAAAGCTCACTACCCAATCAAATAAAAACAAGGTATAATAAAAAAGATAGGTGGTGAACGCATGTCTGCAAAACAAAATGAACAGCAGAACGTTGAGCATAAAACAGAAATTGCTAAGAAAAAATCATCAGCTGAACAGGAAAAAACAGTCACAGAAGAATTGACAGCTGCTTTGGAAGAAATCGTCGAGGAGCCGAAAGCAGAAAAAGTCAAAGGTGAATTAGTGACGCTGTTAGATGACAGTAATTTTTTGGTAGGCGAAAGACATTATCGGCTTGTGTCCGATTATCGTGAAGGATTTAATGCAGAAAAACTGGGAGAACGATACAGTGATGTATTAGCCCGATATGATTATATCGTAGGAGATTGGGGTTATGAACAACTACGTTTAAAAGGATTCTTCCGAGCGGATAATCGACGGGCGCATCCGGATCAGCGAATTGATTCATTGGAAGACTATCTTTACGAATATTGCAATTTTGGTTGTGCGTATTTTGTCATCGAAAGAATCGGCGGTAAAAAAGAAAAGACAACTCAGCGCCGAAAAAAGAAAAAAAACCATAATCGTGCGTATATCGATGAGAAAAAAGGACCAGTCACATCGAATCGCAAAAAACCGGTTATTAAAAACCGAAAAACAGAGTCAGCAAAAACCTCTGAAAAAGTAAAAAAACAGGAACAATCTAAACAAGTGGAAAAAACAAAAACAGCATTTACGATAAGAAAAAGGGAAGAGTAGTGGATGAATGGATTATAAAGGATATTTAATTGATTTAGACGGGACGATTTATCGCGGGACGGAACCTATACCGGCAGGAAAACGGTTTGTGGAAGAATTACAAAAAAGGAAATTGCCTTTCTTATTTGTTACGAATAACACGACTAAGTCGCCAGAAACAGTGGCTAATCGTCTAGCAGATGAGTTTGACATTCATGTAGCACCAGAAACAGTTTATACAGCTACTTTGGCTACAATTGATTTCATGAAAACAGATGGAAAAGGAAAAAAAGTGTATGTTATCGGAGAAGCCGGATTGATTGACTTGATTTTAGCTGCCGGATTTACATGGGAAGAAGAGGTTCCTGACTATGTAGTAGTAGGGCTAGATAATTATTTGACCTATGAAAAGGTCGTCAAAGCAACTCTTGCTATTCAAAAAGGGGCTACTTTCATTGGAACGAATCCGGATAAGAATATACCTACCGAACGAGGTCTTCTTCCTGGAGCTGGGTCAGTCATCTCTTTCGTCGAGACAGCAACCCAAACTCCACCAATTTATATCGGAAAACCAGAAGCAATCATTATGGATAAAGCCGTTGAAGTATTAGGTCTGCAAAAAGAAGAAGTAATCATGGTTGGAGATAACTATGAAACAGATATCCAAGCAGGGATACGTAATAATATCGATACTTTGCTCGTTTTATCAGGTTTCACAAAAGAAGAAGATGTACCTGGGCTGCCTATCCCAGCTACCTATGTGAAACGATCATTGGATGAATGGAGCTTCTAATATGAAAAATTCGAGATGGCGGTGGTTGGAATATGCCGGATTATTCAGCCTGTTTCTGACGCTAATCAGTTTGGCAGTTGGAGTGACGATCAATTTTCGACCGCTGTATGTATTTGATATCGGACATTTGCATATTTTGGATTATACTTCTTTAGACCAAGAGACATTACTGAAAAATTTTGATCACCTGATGAATTATCTTAATAATCCCTTCCAAACAGTCCTCAGTTTGCCGGACTTTCCAGTTTCTGTTAGCGGAGCTCATCATTTTTATGAAGTGAAAATTTTGTTTTTAGTGGATTATGCTGTATTTTTCATCACTCTGATTCCAAGTATTTTGTTTATCAGATATTTGCAAAAGAATGATCGTCTTTGGCGATTGATTCGTCCGTTTCAGATTGGCATGTTGCTGCCAGTTATTTTCGGTTTTTTCATGATGATCGGATTTGATCGCTTTTTTATCCTTTTTCATGAAACGTTTTTCAACAACGATGACTGGTTATTCGATCCTGTGACTGATCCAATCATCAATGTACTTCCAGAAGAATTTTTCATGCATAGCTTTATCTTGTTCTTTGTAGTATTAGAAGTATTTTTTGCTATTTTTCTTTTCTTAGGGAAAAATAGCTTGAAACAAACAAAAAAGAAAGAACTCGTCTAAATAGACGTTTTCTTTCTTTTTTTGATTTATTGAGTAAGTCGACTTCTTTTTTCTGGTTCTTTGTGTGCTAATCGACTGGCAGCAGCAGCGGCGATTGCTCCGACGATATCATCTAAGAAGGTATGGACATGAACGCCATCGTGGCTGTTTAGTTCTTTTAAAATACCAGGTTTCACTTTATCGATATAGCCATAGTTTGTAAAGCCAATCGTACCGTAAACATTCACGATTGATAAAGCTAAGATCTCATCGATACCGTAAAGACCTTCGTCATCTTCGATAATGTGTTGCAACGGATCCATCAATCTTTTCTTTTCTGCTAATATATCTAATTGGATTCCGGTGATAATGGCGTTATGTACTTCACGTTTTGTTAATACGCTGTTGACACTTTCAGTACAATCTGCCAAAGTCAAATCAGAAATATAGTCTTTTTGTAAAAACATGACAAGTTGTGCGATATCTTCTACAGTTACGCCACGTTCCTTCAATAGTTCTCTTGCTTTTTCTTCTAAAGTCTCAGTTTTGACGACCATATTATTGCTCCCCCTTTATTTTTCTTTCTCTATTTCATGTTAACGGAACATGAAAAAAATGCAAGAAACTGCTTTCGGATCTCGCTTGAAATGCAGAGGAATCTAAAAAATCAACTAGGACGAAGATTTTTATCATATAAGCTTGTGCTGTGACCAGGCTGAGTCCGTTCTTTTGGATTAATGTAGTGTAAAGCATTGTTCACTGCGGTAGGTGCTTCACCGAGCCCAGTAGCAATCAGTTTCACTTTTCCTTCATAGGTACAGATATCACCAGCTGCATAAACACCTGGAATAGAAGTAGACATATCTGATTTTACAGTGATGGCATTTCTGGTACTATCAAGTCCCCAAGAAGAGAGATGTTCTAAATTAGAAGTGAATCCATAATTGACGATCAGAGCATCAATCATCAAATCAATTGTTTCATCGCTCTTCACTTTTTTTAAGCGGATATCTGACAGTTCTCCATCGTTTCCAGACAATCCATCGATTAGATATGGAGTAAGCAAGTTGACAGATGAAGACTTCAAACGTGATACGCTATGTTCATGCGCACGGAATTCCGGACGACGATGGATCAGGTAAACTTCGCTTGCAATAGGCTCCAACATCAATGCCCAATCGATAGCAGAATCGCCGCCTCCAGCAATAGCAACTTTTTTTCCGGCATATTTCATCAAATCATTTACGAAATAATCCAATCCGTGGTTTTCGAATGCTTCAGCATTATCTAAATTCAATTTTCTTGGCTGGAATGAACCATTCCCTAAAGCTAAAATGACTGCCTTAGAATAATGTATGCCTTTATTTGTAGTGATCTCGATAACTTCGTCTTCACGAGTAAGCGAGAGAACTTCTTCTTTTAAATGAAATGTATGGTTAAAAGTAGTTAACTGTTTTTCTAATTGATCGATTAATTCACTTGCTTTGATTGCTGGATAACCTGGGATATCGTAAATATATTTTTCGGGATATAATGTTGCTAATTGACCACCGAGTTGAGGTAGACTGTCAATGATTTTTGTTTTAGCTTGGCGCATTCCTGCATAAAAAGCGGCAAACATCCCCACAGGACCTGCACCGATAATTGTAATGTCATAGATTTCCATAAAAAATTCCTCCCTTTTCACACTATAGCAGAATTTAATTGAGAATGCTTCTCAAAAATATTTGAAGTTGAAATGGCCAGTCATAGAATTTATTGATGGAATGCAGGCAGTGATGAAAAAATAAAGAAAAACAAATCTAGTATTTTTACGGAAGGTTAGGTATTATGTTATTATTATTTATGAAGTATGCAAATAATAGGAGGAAACAATATGGGATTCCCACAACTAGATTTAAAAAGTGAAAAAGGACCAAAAGCTGTTATCAAAACAAACCGTGGTGACATTACTGTCCAATTATTCCCTGAACTAGCACCGAAGACGGTTCAAAATTTCATTGAACTTTCCAAAAAAGGTTATTATGATGGCGTGATTTTTCACCGTGTTATTCCTGATTTCATGATTCAAGGCGGCGATCCAACTGGAACAGGAATGGGTGGAGAAAGTATTTATGGAGAAAGCTTTGAAGATGAATTCAGTCGTGAACTGTTCAACCTTCGCGGAGCTTTATCTATGGCAAATTCAGGTCCAAACACAAACGGAAGCCAATTCTTTATTGTAAATAACACAAATGTGCCAGCTAATATGCTTGGACAATTGGAAGGTGCTGGATTCCCATCAGAAATCATTGAAGCGTATAAAGGTGGCGGAACCCCTTGGTTAGATTTCCGACATACAGTCTTTGGACATGTACTGGAAGGAATGGATACAGTAGATGAAATTGCAAATGTGCAACGTGGTCCACAAGACCGCCCTGTACATGACGTAGTGATTGAAACAATCGAAATTTCAGAATAGTTTGGTATGATACGGAGTATTTATAGAAAAGGACGAAACCTAGTAAGGTCTCGTCCTTTTACTTTGATAACTGATTTATTCAGTTGTTTCTAAAGCGTGCTTGATTCGATGAAGTCCTTCTAGTAAAGTCTCTTCTGGACAAGCAATATTCAAGCGCATATGTCCATGACCGGAAGGACCAAATGTGATACCAGGATTTAATACGACTTTTCCTTTTCTCACTAGAGTATTCTCTAATTTCTGGTCGTCTGAAATATAAGCGGTAAAATCCAACCACATTAAATAAGTTCCTTCAGGGTTCATTATTCTCACTTTCGGAAGATGCTGTTCAAAAAACTGATTAACTGTTTGAACATTTTTTTCTAGATAAGGAATCAGTTGACTTAACCATTCTCCACCGGTCTCATAAGCCGCTTGAGTCCCAATCAAACCAAAAGTGTTGATTTCGTGCTGTTGATTCATCACTAGATGTTTTTCAAATTTATCTTTCAGCTCTGGATTTTTGATAAATACCATTGAATTTTTGATTGCAGCTAAATTGAAAGTCTTTGTTGCAGAAGTAAAGGCAATGAGCAAATCGTCCAAATCGGGATTAATCGTCAGCATGGAAGTAAATGTATGATCGAATAAAGTCAAATCTTGATGGATTTCGTCACTAAACAGAAACACTCGATGTTTTAAACACAATTCGCTTAACTGTTTCAATTCTTCTTTGTTCCAAACGCGACCTCCTGGATTGTGAGGATTGCACAAGATCATTGCTTTTACATTGTTTTCTTCTATTTTTTTCTCCATGTCAGAAAAGTCCATGACAAAATGATTATTTTTTTCTAGCAAAGAGCTTCGAACAATGTGACGTTGATTTGTTTCTATAATAGAGGAAAATGGAGGATAAACTGGGTCGTGAATCAAAATAGAATCACCTGGTTTTGTAAAAGTTTGTACTGCTGCAGCTAAACTAGTCAACACACCACTTGTAAAAACAATATTTTCTTTCGTCAACTCAACAGCATGGCGTTGACGTTCCCAATGAATGATAGCCTGATAGAGTTTATCAGACAGAGTGGCATAACCAAAGATTCCGTGTTTGATGTATTCACTAAACGCATTAGCTACCCCCTCGGGAGATAAGAAATCCATATCTGCTACCCACAAAGGAAGTAAATCATCCATTTGATATGTCTCGGCAATCGCGTCCCATTTTACACTTTCTGTATCTTTTCTTGAAATCTTTTTATCAAATTCGATCATCTCAATACCTCCAGTCATTTTCGTCGCTTCTTTTTTTGAGCTATTTACAGTATAATGATAAATGCGAAGAGAGGGAAGTAGATGACTTATAAAATTGGACAAATAATTGAAGGAAAAGTAACAGGGATACAGCCTTATGGGGCATTCGTCTCTCTTGATAATGAGACGCAAGGACTTATTCATGTTTCGGAAGTACAATCCGGTTATACGAAAAATATCCATTCATTGTTAAAAGTCGGGCAGCCAGTAACCGTTCAGATCATCGACATTGATGAATATTCCAAAAAAATCAGTTTATCTTTAAGAACATTAGAAAAAACAAATCCAGCTGTTCCTTATCGTAGAAAAAGATATTTCACGAATAAAAATCGTAAAATCGGTTTTGCTACTATTGCGGAGCAGTTACCTATTTGGATAGAAGAAGCGTTATCTGAATTAGAACGGAAAGAAAATAAGAAATAAAAAGTGTGTATTTTTTCTGAAAATGTGCTAGAATTTTTATGTAAGCCATAGAACAAGGTGATCGAGGTGGAAATTTTGGCAAGCAAAAGAGTTGCTGGTACAATTATGTTGCATTTGGAGGATGGTTCTAAAAAATTTTTGGTCCATTCAATTGATGACAAGTTGGAATTTGCGTTAGCGGAACTTTCTGAAGGGAAGACTGGTTTAGCGAATATACTTAATTTCTTAAAAGAAATAGTTCATATCGATGTTAGCAAGATTAGTTTGATGGAATTGACAAATACACATATTAATCAGGAAAATGTTCCGTTGTTTGTCTTTGAGACTGAACAAAAGAATCAAAGAGAAGAATTAGGCGAAGGATATATTTGGGAAGAACCAGGTCAAATGCGCTCTGTTCTTGGAACTTACGAAGTAGAGGGAGTGCCTTTCTTCTAAAATACAGATTAAGCGAACAAAGAAGTTTGAATTTTTTTCAAACTTCTTTTTTTATTGTTTGATCCAGAAAAGACATTGAAATGTTCTGCTATAGATAATTTTTTAGTGCATTTTATTTTCAAAATATGTAGAAAACGGTTGTATAACGAATAATAATAATTGATCGAAAAATCATTTCACAAAGTAATGCTTAATTTATAGTTGACCAAGGAAGAAATACATGATAAATTTAACAGCGTTGATTCTGGAAGCGGACGTTATATCACGTTTCTGAAAAAACTTAAAAAATAGTTATTGACATGTTGATAATGACATGATAAGATAACTGAGTCGTTAAAAAAGAACAACTTGCGAAGCTTGATTCTATCGAAAAAAACTTCAAAAAAGTTCTTGACAAATAACAAACGATGAGTTATGATAAATGAGTTGCTGAAAGATTTCGAAAAACGAAATCGAAAAAACTTTTAAAAAAGAGTTGACAATCACTTGTCACTCTGATATGATACAAAAGTTGCTGCGGCAACCATACAAATCGGAAAAACACTTCCGATGAAGTAGACCTTTGAAAACTGAACAAAGTAAGACAAACCAAATGTGTAGGGCGTCTTGATTCAATTCAAGACAACAAACATTTTTTAACAAGCAAGCAATATGCTAGCAAACAAATTGAGCTTAACAATCGCAAGATTGTTCGAACTTTTTATGAGAGTTTGATCCTGGCTCAGGACGAACGCTGGCGGCGTGCCTAATACATGCAAGTCGTACGCTTCTTTTTCCACCGGAGCTT